>DAOWAQ010000125.1 GCA_030634505.1 Calditrichia bacterium | reverse complement strand
CGGTAATGGAAAAAGCGCTGATGAAATTGCTGATGACCTGTCAATAAGTATTCATACCGTTTATTCCTACCGCAATCGTATACTTGAAAAAATGAAACTCAAATCCAATGTTGAACTAACGCAGTATGCGATCAAAAATAAATTGATAGAAGTTTGAATTTACACTTTTGGTATTAAAAAAATATCAATTGGAGTATTGGAGTACTGAGTTACTATAAATACATTACTCCATCACCCCATCACTCCACTTCTCCCTCATTGTATATATATTTTAAAAAATTAAAACTTATTCTATTTTAGTACATTTGTAATAAATATTATTACATAATTTTCACAGATTCTATTGTTTACCAGCATTATAAGTTTTTATACTTTCCTCTCAGATTGTATGAATTCTGTATTAGAATCTGCGATTTTAAAATTATAATTAAATTTTACCTACAAATTATTACAGGAGGTTTTAATGAGCGCTTTTGTTGATTCTTTAATGGCTGATGTAAAAGCAAAAAATCCGGCACAACCTGAATTTCATCAGGCAGTACAGGAAGTTGCTGAATCATTGGAATTGGTTCTGGAAAAACATCCGGAATATCGTGCAGCAAAAATTCTTGAAAGAATAATTGAACCGGAACGGGTTATTCTGTTTAGAGTACCATGGTTAGATGACCAGGGTGAAGTACAGGTAAATCGTGGTTATCGTATTGAAATGAATAGTGCCATCGGTCCATACAAAGGTGGACTTCGTTTCCATCCGTCTGTAAATCTTGGAATATTAAAATTCTTAGCATTTGAACAAGTATTTAAAAATAGTTTAACCACTCTTCCAATGGGGGGCGGTAAAGGTGGTTCGGATTTTGATCCTAAAGGTAAAAGCGATAATGAAGTAATGAAATTCTGTCAGAGTTTCATGAGTGAACTCTGCAGACATATTGGTCCGAATACTGACGTTCCAGCCGGTGATATTGGTGTTGGTGGTAGAGAAATTGGGTTTATGTTTGGGCAATATAAAAGACTAAGAAATGAATTCACCGGCGTATTAACCGGTAAGGGATTAAATTGGGGTGGTTCTTTAATCCGTCCTGAAGCAACCGGATATGGCGCAGTTTATTTTGCTGCAGAAATGTTAGGTACAAAAAATGAAACATTAGAAGGTAAAACCTGTCTGGTTTCCGGCTCTGGTAATGTTGCACAATATACAATTGAAAAGATACTTGATCTTGACGGTAAAGCAGTAACCTTTTCCGATTCAAGCGGATACATTTATGATGAAGCCGGAATTTCCCGAGAAAAATTGGAATTCATAATGGAACTTAAAAATGTGCGTCGCGGAAGAGTAAAAGAGTATGCAGAAAAATATGATAGCGCAATTTATACTCCTATCGATCCTGGTTTAGATTATAATCCTTTATGGGATCATAAAGCGGATTGTGCATTCCCAAGTGCAACTGAAAATGAAATAAACGCAAAAGACGCCCAAAACCTGATTAACAAAGGTATTTATTTAGTAAGCGAAGGCGCTAATATGCCTACAACTTCGGACGGTGTTAATATTTTCTTAGATAAAAAAATTCTTTATGGACCCGGAAAAGCAGCAAATGCCGGTGGTGTAGCAGTATCCGGATTAGAAATGGTACAAAACAATATGAGATTGCCATGGACCAGAGAAGAAGTAGATAACAGGTTGCGTCATATAATGAAAAGTATTCACCAAACATGTATGGAAAATGCTGACAGATTTGGTACACCGGGTAATTACGTTAATGGCGCAAATATCGGTGGATTCCTAAAGGTTGCCGATGCAATGCTTGATCAGGGTATTGTATAATAATTAACTCAAACGAACAACAAAGGTGAAATATAGTTATTCTAATTTCACAATCTGATTTATTCTATAAAAAAGCCCGTATCGGGCTTTTTTTGTTTCTCATTTTATACAATTTGACTGGATATATTTATTATTAAAATCATAAATTATATATAAATTCAATTAATTCCTTATATTAGTCACATGATAAATAATAATACATTTAAAGATACCAAACCTGTCGGTCCGATATGGTTTGAGCATGGGTATGGAACACGTTTCCAGGGATTCCAAAACCTAATGCGATACAGGGTTAGTGACATCCTTTTGGTATCAAGTTTATATGACCTTTATGTATTTGAAGAAGATGGACGAATTTATGAGTTGATACGGAATGAATATCAGGGACTTAGTCTCAGTCATTCACCGGAAATAACAAGGGTATCCAATGCGCAGGAAGCCATTTCAATGGCCAAAGAAGAAAAACGCTTTAATCTGATCATAACAACACAACACATAGAGGATATGCCTGCTTACAAAATGGCGGAACTTGTAAAAAAGTCCGGTTTAAATATTCCTGTCGTACTTCTTGCTTATGACAACCGTGAATTATTTGAATTGGTGGAACATTGTGATGTTTCTGTTTTTGATCGAATTTTTATTTGGACCGGAGATTTTAGAATAATCATAGCCATTATTAAACAACTTGAAGACCGTTTAAATGTTGATCATGATACCAGGATTGTTGGGGTTCAATCCATAATTTTAATTGAAGATAATGTGAGATTTTATTCTTCGTTCCTTCCACTTCTTTATACAGAACTTTTAAAACAATCCCAGAGACTCATATCAGAAGGAATTAATTTAACTCACAAGTTTTTAAGGATGCGGGCCAGACCGAAAATATTAATGTGCTCTAATTATGAAGAAGCCTGGGATTACTTTGAAAAATATTCTGATTATATATTAGGCATAATATCGGATGTAAATTTTAAAAGAAACGGCATTCAAGACCCCAATGCAGGGATAGAATTTGCAAAAAATGTAATGGCCAAACATCCTGATATTTCAATATTACTACAATCAAATAATTTTGATAATAAACAGAAAGCAGAAGGCCTTGGTGCATCATTTGTAATGAAGGATTCCCCTACTCTGTTGGAGGAGGTGCGTCAATTTACAATTGAGAATTTTGGTTTTGGTGATTTTATATTTAGGACTGAAAAAGGCAATGAAGTTGGCAGAGCTACCGACTTAAGAAGTCTTGAAGACCTTTTATCTTCGGTGCCCGAAGAAAGTATTAAATATCATGCTGAAAGAAATCATTTTTCAAACTGGTTAAAAGCAAGAACAGAATTTTGGTTGGCGCATCAATTACGTCCAAGAAAAGTGGATGATTTTAATACTGTTGAAGATTTAAGACAAAATCTTGTGAGTTCACTAAAAGAGTATCGTAAATTACGCCAGAAAGGTATAGTAACAGATTTTAAAAAAGACACATTTGATCCTAAAAGCGGATTTGCCAGGATTGGTGGCGGCTCCCTCGGGGGGAAGGCACGAGGATTAAGCTTTGTTAACACTTTAATGAATAATTATAATCTGCCCACCCAGTTTGAAGATTTTACAATTTCAGTTCCACCGGCAGTTGTTCTTGGTACAGAAGTGTTTGACACGTTTGTCGATGAAAATGAATTGAGAAATTTTGCCTTAAAATCAGACAACGATGAAGAACTAACAAAAAGATTTATAAAAGCAGAAAAATTTCCCGAAGAAATATTAGGGCAATTGGCAGCTTTTCTTGATTTGATTCAGGAACCATTAGCAGTACGTTCATCAAGCTTACTGGAAGATTCTCAATACCATCCTTTTGCCGGAGTGTATAAAACATTTATGCTTCCAAATAATCATGAAAACAAAATAATAAGGCTGAGTGAACTTTTAAACGCTATAAAACATGTTTATGCCTCAACTTTTTATCAATGCGCCAAGGATTATATTAAAGTAACTACCTACCGCCTGGAAGAAGAAAAAATGGCTGTTATTGTTCAAAAAATGGTAGGTTCAAAACATCACAACAGGTTTTATCCACATTTTTCAGGTGTAGCAAAATCTTATAATTTTTATCCCGCCCCACCACAAAAATCTACAGACGGTATTGTTGCTATGGCATTAGGATTGGGAAAAACCGTCGTTGATGGTGGCAATACTGTTAAATTTTCTCCAAAATATCCTAATCATTTGCCGCAGTTTTTTTCAACCAAAGAATCGCTTAGAAATAATCAGCGTGAATTTTATGCATTGGAATTTGATTCAAAGCCTGCTAACTCCATTTCCGTGAGCGACGAATTCGTAAAATCCTATCAATTAGCCGATTCTGAAAAAGACGGTACATTATCTTATGTTGCATCAACCTACTCTGCTGAAAATGATGCTATTTATGATGGTATATCCAGACAAGGTGCACGCATCGTAACTTTTGCTCCGATATTAAAAAATAAAATTATTCCCCTGCCGAATATATTAGATTTATTATTGGAAATGGGAAGTTGGGGCATGGGAACCCCTATCGAAATAGAATTTGCAGTTAACATGGCTGCTGACGAAAGTAAAAACAAAGAATTTGGTTTATTGCAAATGCGTCCTTTAGTTCTCAAACGAGAGATGGAAGTTTTAAATATTGATGTAGAGGATAAGTCAACCCTGATTTGCCAAAGCGATCATGTGTTAGGTAATGGTATAATTGAAAATATTTTTGATATTGTTTATGTTGATTATCATAAGTTTGAAAGATCAAAAAGTAAAGATGTTGCAAGGGAAATAGGTTCATTAAATACCAAGTTGGTATCAACAAATAAACCATACTTATTAGTTGGTGTGGGTAGATGGGGAACCCTTGATCCCTGGTTGGGCATTCCGGTAAAATGGGATCAAATTTCTGGTGCAATATGTATTGTAGAAACCAGTTTTAAAGATTTTATGGTTACTCCCTCTCAAGGTTCACATTTTTTCCAAAATTTAACTTCATTTATGGTAGGTTATTTTACTGTTAATTCGTTTAAAAATGAAGGATCTATTGATTGGGAATGGCTAACACAACAGAAAATAACTGAAGCACTACAATATACTGTTCATTTATCTCTAAAAAAACCAATCACAATTAAAATGAACGGACAGGAAAATAAAGGTATTATTTTGAAACCGGAGTAAACCATTGAAAGAAAAAATGATAGAAAATTGCCCGCATTGTGGCACAAAACTTTCGCCCTGGCAAATTGTTTTGCTAAATGTCGACAGAGTGCTTATGTGCAAGAAATGTTGGTATAGAATAATTTTAGACATGTACGATGACGGGCAAAAAATTGAAAAAAATTCAGAGGAAAACTAAATGGAATCTTATAATTCATTTGATGTTGCACAAAAACAAGTTATTGAAGCCGCAAAATTACTCAATTTTGATAATTCAACAATTGAACTTTTAAAGTGGCCTCAACGAGAATTTAAGTTTACAATTCCTGTAAAAATGGATGATGGCAGAATAGAAATATTTCATGCTTACCGGGTACAATATAATTATGCCCGAGGTCCTGCAAAAGGTGGAATCAGATTTCATCCGGAGGAAACTGTTGATACTATCAGGGCACTTGCTTCATGGATGACCTGGAAGACAGCAGTAGTTGATTTACCACTTGGCGGTAGTAAAGGCGGTGTTGAGTGCGATCCTAAAAAAATGTCAGAACGCGAACTTGAAAATGTATCGCGAGCGTATATTCGTGCTGCAGCTGATACCATAGGCGCTGAAAAAGACATACCTGCCCCTGACATGTACACAAATCCTCAGACAATGGCATGGATGATGGATGAATATGAAACTATATTTCGCAAGCATCAACCTGGTGTATTTACAGATAAACCTACGACCGTGGGTGGAACCGAAGGTAGGAGAGACGCTACAGCCCGTGGTGGTGTAATCACGGTAAGAGAAGCATGTCGTTCGTTGGATATTGAACCAAATACCTACGCGATACAAGGATTTGGTAATGCCGGACAAAGAGCAGCATTATTACATCAAGAACTACTTGGTACAGGCAAGCTTGTAGCTGTTTGTGATTCACGCGGTGGTATTTATAATCCTGATGGATTTAATCCTGAGGAGTTAGTGCATTACAAACTACATTCTGGTTCTGTCAAAGGTTTCCCCGGATCAAAAGGAATAGACAGGGATAGTGTACTTGAGATGGATGTTGACATTCTTTATCCTTCCGCTTTAGAAAATGCAATTTCAGGTTCAAATGTAAACAATATAAAAGCAAAGATTGTCTGTGAATTAGCCAACGGACCCACAACTCCTGAAGCGGATTTAATTCTTTTCAAAAATGGTATTCATGTAATTCCCGATAT
>DAOWAQ010000263.1 GCA_030634505.1 Calditrichia bacterium | reverse complement strand
GCAACAGATTTAAATAATTCGTATCAATTTGTTTTGCTAATATTCCGGTTATCACTTGTGCGTGTTTTGAAATCTGATCCAAGTATATTTGTCTAGTGTATTGATAACTAACCCGTGACATGATTAACACCAAAATAAACGTAACAATGCAAAAAATAAGAATGATGCGAATTTTTAAATAATATTTTTGAAGGATATTTTTCATCACTATAAATAAATATCATTGGTATACCTGTAAAAGTAAATCTATCACAGTCAAAATCAAAGAAAAATATTTTATTTTTTAATAATATGGTTTACGAATTACTCTAAAAGCATATAAAATTTCATCATTATAGGAACAATAAAACAAATAGCTGTTTAAAGGTAGATTATATTTTTCAAAATGAATTTTATAATCACAAATACAATGACATAATTGAACGGCTGTATCTGTAACGGCAACAAATAAGGTATCATTGCTAATTTTATCGGAAAGGTCAAACCTGTTTGAATCCGGACAGCAGTTTGCTGAAACACAGAAATCAACGATAAGAATTTGATTAAATGTGTAATTAAAACATGAATCATCAATCGCAGATTTTGCTAATACATTATTTTGGCAACCGGGAATTTGGTAAAAAATACTATTTTCATTCTCAATATCTGTTACTGAGCCTGAACATGCAAATAGGTTTAAAAGGAATGTCACTAAAATCACTACTAATATTTTTTTAAGCATAGAAAATATCACCTTTTTTCCTTATTTTATTAGAACACAGATTACACGGATTCGCTCTACGCTCCTCGTTTTTCGCTCTTCGGTTTTATAGTTTCGCTTCAAATCCTAACCACCATTGGGCAATACGGAATTCATTTTCAAATTCCGGGTCTATCAGTAACCTGATTTTAAACTCGGGAGCTACAACTACATTAAACCCGACAATAATGTCCGTATAATCTTCACTTATTTTTTCTGTGGGTTGTGTATAACGCTCACCAAAATTGGTTTCAGTTTGAACATTGCCATCGTCGTTTCTTTCCCTATATTTGAAATAGGCGGTTGTTTGGTCTTCAATTCTCCAGCTTTCAAGTATGCGATTTACACCTAACATCATTCCCCAGTGTTCGGTAAAATTAAAGTTTAGTATGACAGGAATTTGCAATGACCATTTTTTTGATTTGTAGCGCCATTCTAATTGTTTATTTTCTTTCAATTCTCTAAGGTGCCAATATCTAGTGACTCCTGATGTATCTTGCTGATATTCGGAATATCTTCGTACAAGAGCCGGCTCGCTAATCTCAACTTCTGTATCATTTTTGTAGACATAAATCCCGGCAGTGATTGTTGTCGAGGGAGTTAATTGCCACTTATAATTTATCATAGCCTGATGAATATATTTTTTCCTTTTGCCATCACCTGTTCGAACATCACTGGTAGAAGAATGTCCCCAATAATCACGGATTGTTGGATCCCAGCTGCTTATGTAATGAGAATTATTATAAGATGTATCAGTAATTGCAGATGTCGTTGTAACGTCGATATCTGAATAGCTATAGCGGTAATAACCGGATAAAGTTTTGAAGTCATTGATTTTACGTTTGAAATTAAATCCAATATATTTTGTATCACCACTGTGCTTCCAGTTTTGATTAGTTAAAGCATCAGAAAAATAATAACTCCACTCATCCGAAACATTTGGTGTATTATATTGAGAATAATATGATCTTGTTGAATTGTATTTTTGATCTGCTTCTCCACTAAGTTGTCCGGCTTTAATACCAATATTCAATTTTGGAGTTATTTTATAATTAACACCCAGATTCAAATCCAAATGGTTATATTCTTGTGTCCGTTCCTGCAATGAACTGTTATTCCATTGGTAATCATCGGTATTTCCAAATTCGTCATTATAAGAATCTCCATACTTACCATCCCGGGAATGCATCACACCATTTACTCCAAAACCAAGACTTAAATCATCTGAAATCCTGTAACCTAAGTATGCAGAATATAGATGCCCCTCATTGCTCATTTCATCAGCACCGGAATATCGATCTTCAATTGGAACATCTTCAAATGAAGTTCCAATGGTTCCACCAAAAGAATCATATCCATATCTTGAATTATAAATCGAATAAGGTACAGTGTAATAAGGTTCTTCCTTATGAATAAGCTGGTAAGTAAATCCGAAGACCAGGTTGTTAGTTACTTCCGGTATGGGGGAAGTTATTAAACCAAAGGATACAATCGGTTCCGGTTCCGACCTGGTTTGGGAAAGCCAACGAGGGTCTGGTGCAATATATGGATAATAAAACCCTCCCCGAATTCCGTATAAAGGATAAATTCCATTTTGTAATATTGGTTCTTCAGTTCGGTCACCGCGAAAATCAAGATAAAGCAAAGTAAAACCAGAATCGCTGTATTGAAAATTTGCCGGGTTGACATACAAATTTAAAAATGGATCATCAATTAATCCCGGGGCAACATCTTTAAATTGATAAATGCCATAGGTATTCAGAAAATGACTTTTAAAATATAGTTCTGATTGTTCAAAACTTTGTTCTGTGGTACGTTCACCCCAGTATTGAGCAAAAAGGAGAGAAGGTAATAAAACTATAATTAAGAAAAAAACTCGCATAATATTTTTCCTTTCTATTTTATTTATAGTCACCAATTGGAATATTTACAGATATTTGATGTAGAATTACATGTTCTTCCTCTAAAATTAAAGAACCGCTAGGAGCAATTAAAAAATCTGATTTTGCCCCTGCAAAGTCAACAGTCCTGAAATTATTACTGGAAACACCGGGACGACCAGTACCTGCTGTTAAATGACCGAAATAGCGAACTTGCAATTCTTCAAATTTAAAAATTAAGCCCCAGGTAATTGTCCACTCTGTCCATTTTTCTTTTTGTTTACGATGAAATTCTTCTACAAAATTTCTTTGATTAAACCAATATTGTATTAAATGAGTCTTGAAACCTAACTGAATTCCAATCGGTTTTGCATGAGTATATAAACCCGCTCTTACGAGTATATTTGAAAATCTAAAATCATTTTCAATTGTTTTTTCTCCATGATTGATTATATCTCCTGATTTGGTTGTTACAGTTCCAAGAGCATCAGCCCAGGTATAACTCCAAATTGGTTCATAAATCAGATCAATACCAACCGTAGACAAATTTGTAGATTTGGATAAACCTACTCCGCAGTTAAAAGCATATGAATTACCCGGATCACGTGGAATTTTCATTAGTTCATAGTTGGGTATTTTGGGATGTGATTTCCAGTTACCGGTAAGAATTGTGCCAATTTGCCAATGATCTTGCGACAATGGTTGCTTATATCCTAAGTGTAATCCATAGGTTCTGGTTTTGTCTAAATTTCTTTTTGTTTGCAAAAAATCCCAACCGAGAGAGATTATGTCATGTGTCATATCCATTCTGTTATGCAAAAGAATTAATTCTAAGGTTTTGTCCTTTTGCATTTCATAATATAATCCCATCCGAAAATCGAATAAGTTTCCAAACTGTTCAATTTTGTCATTATTTGCATATAATAAATTTACACCTTCGATAGCATTTAAATCTGCCCACAAAAGACCGAGAGCTATAGAAGTTCTATATTCTTTTAAATATTTTCCTATGGAGCCATATAAATAATGATTATTTGAATGATTATCACCTAAATTTGGATATGGATTAAAAGAACGATTAAATCCAATAATGGGTGCTTTTTGATTTGTTTTTGAAATATCAAGCTGTTGTGCGGCAATCAAAGCACTGCCAAACCATGCTTCTGATGTAAACCTAAATCCCAAAGGAAATGTTTGTGCTGAACTGTTTTCTTGCGAGGTACTAAAGTATACAGGAGAGCT
>DAOWAQ010000379.1 GCA_030634505.1 Calditrichia bacterium | reverse complement strand
GTACACCTTAACCATTTTATTCTCCTTTTGATGATTGAAAATTCTCACAGAACTATTGCAAATTTGATACGTAAAAGCTTTCCATAAATTACTTATAAGATGGCATATTCTCAATATATAACGAGAAATATTTAATTTAGATCATTTGTAAATTGAACAAAAAAGCTTAACTTATTTAAGCAACAATAAACTGAAGATTCACCTAATAAAGGGTATTAAAATGAAACACATATTAACAATATTGATGATACTTATTTTCTCAGCCGGGATTTTTGCACAGGGCAGTTTTACAGATTTTAAGATTGGATTATTGATGCCGTCAGATGCCGAAACAGGTTTTATTGGCGGCATTGGATTTGGAAAAATGGTGGATGAAAAGGTGGGGGCCGGATTAGAACTTAATTATTATGGAAAAACCTTTACTAAAGAAACAAAAGTAGCAGAAGATCCGGCCACTATCGGTACTACCGGTAGCTCGACCTATGTAACAGAAATTGAAAACTCAACAACACTTATTCCAATAATGTTTAATGTCGTGTTAGTGACACAGGCTGGGCCAAATTTTGATTTAAGATTTACAGGTGGTGTAGGATATGAACTTTTGTGGGTGAATGAAAATAATTACCAAGATGGTTACGAAGACACAAGATTTTATTCAGGTTTTGCCTGGCAGGTTGGCGCCGGGGCAAGTATTCCCATGAGCCGCAATTCAGATATTTTTGCTGAAGCAATGTATCACGGCGGCAGCCCTTCCAAAGATGAAGGAAAAGAACTGGGTTTACCTGTCAGAACCGAAGTGGATATGTCAGGATTTATGGTTCGACTTGGAATCAGATTATATAATTTTGGATTTTAAATATTGAAAAGAACATTTAATTCGCACAATAATAAAATAAATATAATATTATTTTTGATTATATTCTTCTTATCGGCGTGTGTTCCGGTAATCAAAAAAACGATAGTCTCCAAATCACCGCAAGTCAGGGTGCTGTTAAATGAAATCGGAGAGAAGGATTCAATTTATTTTATTGGGAATTATAAACTTATTTCCGAAGAAGCTGAATATGAATTTGGCTCGCAAAATAATAAAATATATATAGTACCGTCCCAAAATAGTTTACTTATTTATAATGATTTTCGTTACTTGGAATATCAGAAAACAAGAAATATCCGGCTAATATCTTCATCAAATGAAAGTCAATTTATATACAAAGGTGAAACCTATTATGGGGATATAATATTTACTCATTCTCAGGACTCTACAGCTCAAATAATAAACAAATTACCTCTGGAAGAATACTTACGTGGCGTGGTTCCTGCTGAAATATATGCAAAAGAATTGGATAATTTTGAAGCCGTAAAAGCACAATCTATCTGTGCCCGGACTTATGCAATTAACCAAATGAATCACAGAAAGAATGAAAATTTTGATATATATAGCGATACACGTGACCAGGTTTATAAAGGAGCGAATGCTTATCATGTAAATTCAGATAGAGCAATTAATGATACGCGTGGATTAATTTTAACTTTTCAAAATAAACCTGCTGTGATTTATTATCATTCGACTTGTGGTGGAAAATTGGAACCTGTGCAAAATATATTTACAAGTAATCCAGTAGAGTATATGCCCGGAGGAATGGATGCAGTAAGTGATGTAATTTCCTGCAGCGCTTCTCCTAAATTCAGATGGATAGAGACAAGAACAATTGACCAATTGGATAGTTCGTTTCAGAAAATTTTTGGTAGCAGTTTGATACCAGGATTAGAACAAATAAAAGATACTGTTCAAATAAATTTGGATTTAAATGTACTCAACAGAACAGAAACAGGACGTGTTCAGAAATTACAATTTAACTCCGGGGATACTTCAATTGTATTTGAAAAGTTTCAAATCAGAAGATTTCTTGGTGAACCTTCCGGAAGTCCTCTCGCCAGTAATCTTTTTTATTTAAGCCAGGAAAACGATTCAACAATTACAATTCATGGAGGTGGATACGGACACGGTGTTGGGATGTGTCAGTGGGGTGCTATGAACATGTCGAAAAGGGGTTTTAAATATTATCATATATTGAACAAGTATTTTCCGGGTACGCTTTTAACAAGAGGTTATTGATGATACGAAATTTAAAAATAATATCATTTTTCTTAATTATAGTTGTTTTAGCTTCTTCATGTCAGCAGGCATTGGTTAAAAAGGAAGATAAAACAGCTGAAATTGATAGTAGTCTATTTTTTAAGCAAGTCGAAATTGAGGATCCGTTTTTAGACAAATTAGCAGCAAATCCCAACCAATCATTTACAATAAAAAAAACCTTAGTACCACTACCACTTCCTAAATTAGAAAAACCGAAATTTAAGGCAATTGATGGATATAGGGTTCAAATTTTTGCCGGAGTTGATTCAATCAATGCTTTATCTAATATTGTAATAGCAAGGAATACAGTAACAGATACAATCTATATGTTAAATGATAAAGGATTGTTCAAGTTACAGGTTGGTGATTTTCCATATTATCCGCAAGCTGATAGTATTAAACGCATTTTTCGACAGACTAATTTTCCCGGTGCGTGGGTTGTTCAAACAAATATTCTCATTCCATTTATAAATTCGGTATTGGATTCAACGGTCGATTCAGTTAGTACTAGTAATTCAGGCAAATATAAGATTCAGGTCATCGCAACCAGTGATGAAATTAAAGCAAAAACTATAGTGTCTGAATTGAAGATGCAATTTGATTTCAATTCTTTTTATGAAGGAAGTGGAAATATATTTAAGGTTTTTGTGGGTTACTTTAACAAAGAAGATGAAGCGCGTGATGTGCTAAAAATAATTCGTGAAGGGAATTTTCCTGACGCCTGGTTGGTGTATTAATCAGAATATTTAGTCGTTAGTTGCAAAAAGAGTTTTTGCTTCGACTCTACTTCGGCTACGCTCAGTAACCCGTCTCAGCTTTCAGCACCCT
>DAOWAQ010000084.1 GCA_030634505.1 Calditrichia bacterium | reverse complement strand
TTAATGGAAGGGCATATTCAATACGGATTCATGAATATATATCAAATAGAAAAATTTTATTCTGCTTTTTATCCGAATTGGAAAAAAGAACCATATTTTGATTTAATGTCAAAACTTGACATAACCGATAATCAAAATATCTCTACAATGTCATGTGGGCAAAGATCACAGGTAGCTTTAGGTTTAATATTAGCTCAAGACCCTGATCTAATGATTTTAGATGATTATTCAATGGGACTTGACGCCGGTTATCGCAGACTATTTTTAGATTACTTAAAAGAATACACAAAAACTGAAAACAAAACGATATTTATTACATCACATATAATCCAGGATCTGGAAGATCTAATCGATGACTGCGTAATTTTAGATTATCGTAGTGTATTATTATCTACGACCGTAAAAAATTTAAAGGAAAAATTTAAACAGTATAAATTTACAGTAGACCCTGCTTCAAATTATACATTTGAAAAAAGTGATGTAATAAGAAATTTTGAAATTTTGAAGAACAGCGTTTCCGTCTATTCTTTTTCAAACATAAACGAAATTGAAAATTATTTATCTTCAAAAAATATAAAATATAAAGACATTAATGAAATTCCCATGACACTTGAGGATGCATTTGTTGGAATTACCGGTAAATACTAGGAGAAAAAATGTTTAAATCATTACTATTTAAAGAATGGCTAAAAATCAAATGGGCGTCAGCCGCAATATTTGTAGTTTTTATGCTAATGCTTGGATACATTTATATAAATACATCATATTATATGAGATTCATTGAACCCACTGGAATGTGGTATAATGTTGTAATTCGGGGAACGATTTTTTATGGTGGATTATATATCTATTTACCATTATTTGCTGGTATTTTGATAGGGATTACACAGTTTATTCCCGAAATAAGTGCAAGCAGATTAAAACTTACATTACATTTACCAATGAAAGAAAATGCAATCTTATTATCTATGCTCTCAATAGGAACCTTTACACTATTGAGCATCTATTTAATTTCTTATATAATCTTAACTCTTATATCAACATATTTTTTTCCGGTGGAAGTGTTGTGGAGTTTACTTATCACAACATTACCATGGTATTTAGCAGGATTGTTTGCATACTGGGCTGTAGTTATGATCTCCATTGAGATAAAATGGTCAATCAGAATAGCACTATTGATGGTATTTTTAGGATTTTTAAATTCACTTTTTTATTTGGATACTTATAATACTTATGCAAACTCCATTATAATTTTCATATTAATATCACTATGTTTTGTATTTCAGACTTTTCTATCAGCATATCGCTTTCGTAAAGGAGTATTATAATGCTTATAAAATTCAGCCGTATTTTATTAATACTACTAGTAATATTGTTAACTGCCATATATTTACCACATTTTTTCTGGATGTCATTTAGTGAAAGAATTCGAGCTCCTTATGTACAGTATAGTCCTGTAATAGAAGAATTTATTATAATGGATTATGAGAAGGATAAGTTTTATGATACAAGTGGAAAGGAATATTCACGCGAAGAGGTAGACACAATGCTACCTTTGTCACATTATAGATTATTAGCTACCAAAGGTCTTCTGCCTGATTCAATTCAGGGTCTAGAAATTAACATTGAAGATATCAGGAAAAATTACATTAATTTCAGAATTAGGCCTGTTGATATAAATAAACCACAAATTCCACTTTATCAATTATTTGAATCAAAACCACCGAGATTAAAATTAGAAATGCCAGATGAATTTTTTAGAACAAATGACAGAATGGAATTTATTTCAACTGAAAATAATGAAATATCAGAAGAGTTAACATCAAGTTTTACTGATTTATTGGTGAGTAAGGGATTCGAATTTCCGGCAAAAAAATGTTATGGCAATCCGACAACCAGGAAAGCCTATGACGAGGGTTATTTAGTAATTGACAATAAAGAGGAATTATATCATATAAAAAAAATTAATGGGAATCCATTCTGCGAAAAAGTAATTATTCCTGATGATGTAAAAATAAAAACAATCTTCTTAAGAGAATATAGTTTAAAAGAATTCTATGCATTTGTTATTACAGAAGATAATAAACTATATCTAATATTATTTGAGAACTACAAGTTCCAAAAAATACCGATACAGAATTATAATTCCGACGAAGACATAATAAGATTTCAGGGAAACTTATTTTATCGATTAGTTACAGTGTATAAAGAAGACCAGTTAAAAGTATATGTAACCAACAGAAAATATGAATTGATCGATACGTATGAAAAAACCTGGAAAAGTAAAATGGAAAGAACGGCAGGTCAAATTAGTACCTATATTTTTCCTTTTGAATTATCGCTTAATTCAAGCGACAGTATGTATATAGATTTTTATTTTTCAAATTTAAACTTTAATAGTATTTATTTAAATGTTGTTTTATTGCTTATAACAATTTTGTGGATAAGAAAAAAAAAAATACACATTATTGCTGATGGAATGGATTATATTATTGTAATGGTTACCGGCATATTTGGGTTTATAGCAGTAAATATATTTCGTAATGAAGATTAGCTTATAATCTTTGGGGAAACTATAAAATGTTCAAATTTAATGAAGAAACAAATTATTTTAAAAATACTTTTCAGATCGTTATTGTTCTTTTACTGGCTTATATGGTCATAAGATTATTTACTGATTCCAACTATATTGCAGATTTTGAAGCTTATTGCCCCTTTGGCGGTATGATGGCATTATCAAGTTTTTTGGTGTCTAACACTTTAGCATGCAGCATGACGGAAGCACAAATATTTATGGGAATAGCGCTGATTGCAGGTGTCATATTATTCAGTAAGCTTTTCTGCAGTCATGTTTGTCCTTTGGGCACATTTACAGAATGGCTGGGTAAATTAGGTGATAAAATGAAAATGAGATATACCATTAAAGGTATTGCTGATCGAATTTTGCGAATCCTTAAATACGGTTTGCTGTTTATTACTTTTTATTTTACCATCAATAGTAGCGAGTTGTTTTGTAAGGAATATGATCCATTTTACGCCATGTTCAGTGGATTTGGTCATGATGTGGTTTTAATATATGCGATTCCATCTTTAGCTGTTATGATACTTGGAGCAGTCTTTGTCAGACAATTCTGGTGTAAATATTTGTGCCCATTAAGTGCTGCCACAAATATATTTTCATATTTTTTTGTATTTGCCGGAATTATGATTATTTATTTAATCTTAATTTATGCCGGAGTAGAGATAAGTTGGGTATGGCCATTAGCTGTAATTTGTATTGCAGGGTTTTTGTTAGAATCAATTACAATGAAAGGATTAGTTTTTCCTTCATTTAAAATTACCAGAAACGAAATCACATGCACTGATTGTCAATTATGTGATGAATCATGTCCAATGGGAATTGATGTTTCTACTGCTCTAAAAGTAAAACATATTGATTGTCATTTATGTGGAGATTGTTTGTATTCTTGTCCTGAAAAAGAAACTTTGCAAATAAATAAAAAAGAATTAAAATGGATGCCTGCAACAGCATCAGTCAGTTTGATTGCTATTGCTTTATATTTAGCAACCGTAGTTGAATTACCAACTATAAATATGAAATGGGGTAATGAACAACAGCTAAATCAAGCCAGTATTTTTACTCAATCTGGTTTAAAAAATATTAAATGTTTTGGCAGTGCGTCGTCATTTGCTACAAAAATGAAAAGTGTGTCGGGTATTTTAGGTGTTGAAGCTTATGTGCAATCACACTCTGTAAAAGTATATTACGATACTTCAGCTTTTGATGACGAAGGAATTAAAAAAGTAATATTTACTCCTACAAAAACTTTGTTGCGTTATCCGGCTGCTGAAACAAATGAAATAACCGTTGTAACATTGGGTATAGATAAATTATTTGATACCTATGATTCATTTTATCTACAACAACTATTAAAGCAAAATAAAGGAATTTATGGCATTAAAACTGAATTCGGTGAACCGGTGCAAGCCTGGCTTTACTTTAATCAAAATGAGTTAACCAAAACTGATTTTAAGGATTTAATTGAAGTGGAAGAACTTACTTATAAAAGCCGGGGTAAAGATATTACCGTTCCAGTAAAATTTGAAGTTCCGTATTTAAAGGATTCAACTTACACTATATCCAGAATTGAATTTATGCAACAAATGTTTAAGCCATTCAATCAGGTATTTAATGACTATAAAACTTATAATCAGGACCAATTAGCTGTTTACAGAATATCAATGCCTCAGGCAATGAATCCATCGCTTAGAAGACAATTGTCATATCTCATGAGCCATATTTCAACAGATACCTCTATTGTAGGGTTTAAAACTCTTTATACAGAAAAACCTATGGTGGATGTCTATTTTGTAAAAGAAAAAATGGATGAAGAAAATATTTATTCTACTCTTATTGCTGATACCTTAACTGTTCATTATAGAGGTGGTAAAACCGGCAAGATAAGAAATCCTTTTAAATTTAAAGAAAAGGGCAAAATAATAAACACAGATTAATTAAATTAGAAAAATGATACGCGAACATCGATAACGATATAAGACTATTGAAGTATATCTAAATAAAAATGGTTACATGAATTAATTTTTGGATATGGCTTCGACTCCGCTCAACCAACCGTTAGAATTAAATAGTATCTCTATACTGGTTACCAAGCGGAGTCGAAGTAATATTACAAATAAGACTCCAAAGTATCATTCTCAAACAACCTGCCTAGTTGTTTTTCGGCATTCACAATTTTCAACTTATGATATATACATCCTTTTTTTAAACAACCTTCAATTATGCTATGTTTAGGGAGGTGTAAAACGAACAATGGTGAACTGCACAATTGACAGGTGTCATGTGGATCTATTAAAGATTCGTTGCACTCAGGACAGAAAAATTCTACTACTGCATTCTCCGGAAGAGTTATCCCTTCTTCAATTTTATTATAACTACCATAAATAGGGTCAAGGTAAATAAAACCGGTTTCATTTTTATTTTTTACCTTTAATTTAATTGAGGGATGTCCTTCAAATTTCACTTCATCATCAGATAAACTATGTCCTTGAGAACATGTTACATGTTTTACTTCCAAAGCTTTGGAAGTTACTTCTACTTCAATCTGAATTTTTTCTTTTTTTGCCATTATTATTCACCATAATTTAGTTAGTACAAAAAACACTTATTGAATAAATTGTTATTAATTGTTAGTTTTCAATTATAGTAAATATATTTGGAGTATGCAATGAAAAAATCAATATTTATTTTAATCGGGATTACATTAATGATAGCATCAACAATTACAGGTAAATCGATGGAAAAGTTTAATAATTATTTTTTAGATGAAACAATGCGTATTGATTATTTTCATATAGGTGATGCTACAACAGAAATTGTAACATTAGATCAGGTTTACAGGTATGGAACTTGGGCTGGAAGCAGAGTGAATTTGATAGATAGTTTTAATAATGGCAGATATTATGCTCATATTTATGACGCTGAGTCAAATGAATTAATATATTCTAAAGGGTATGATAGTTTTTTTGGAGAATACCAAACAAGCACTCCGGCAATTAAAGGTATAAAAAGAACATACCATGAAACTATAGTTATACCTTTTCCAAAGAATAAAATTAAATTGACCTTTTTACGCAGGGATAAAGATAATATATTGAATGAATTTCATTCCACTGAGATTAATCCTGAAGATGTAAGAATAATAAAATTAAGTTTAATAGATAAAACTGTTAAAATTACAAAGAGCCTGTATAATGGTGATCCACATCAGAAAGTTGATGTAGTAATTTTAGGTGAAGGATACACAATTAATGAAGAAAATAAGTTTGGGGATGATCTAAAGCGCTTTACAGCAATATTTTTTAATCAGGAACCATATAAGTCCAATAAAGATAAATTTAACGTGTATGGCGTGTTTAAGCCGTCCTTAGATAGTGGCATTAGTGAGCCAAGGGCAGGAATATATAAAAATACTACTTTGAGTACTACATTCAATTCTATGGGATCTGAAAGATATATTTTGACGGAAGATAATAAATCTATGAGAGATTTGGCTGCTTATGTTCCCTATGATGCAATCTATATTATGATTAATCATAGTCGTTATGGAGGAGGTGGCATATATAATTTATTCTGTACATTCACTGTAGAAAATCAGTGGTTTAAATATCTGTTTCTGCATGAATTCGGTCACTCTTTTGCTGGTTTAGCAGACGAGAATTAAACTTCTTCAATAGCCTACAATAATTTTTACAAAACAGGAGGGGAACCGGTTGAGCCAAACATAACAGCATTATTGAATCCAGAAGAATTAAAATGGAAGCATTTTGTAAACGAAGATACTGATATTCCTACTCCATGGGAAAAAGAAGATTATGACAAAATGGATTATAAATGGCAAAAAAAACGCAAAGCATTAAATAGCAATATTGCTGAATTAAAAAAATACTCAGCATCAACTGCAGCTATTATTGAAGCCGAAGAAGATTATGTTAAAAGAGACAGAGAACAGGCAACTAATAAAGATGATTACTTAACAAAAAGCAAATATAAAAATATAGTTGGTGCATTCGAAGGCGCCGGATACTCTGCTAAAGATATGTATCGTCCAATGCTGGATTGCATCATGTTTTCGCAAGGGGACAAGCCGTTCTGCAAGGTTTGCGAGGAACGAATCAAAAAAGTCATTAATTATTACACTGAGTAATGTTGGCTTAAACGAGTAGTTCATAAATGTCATTCCGAACGTAGAGAGGAATCTCATTTTTGTATAAAAAACGAGATCTCTCGTTTCACTCGAGATGACATTATTTGATAAAATGCTTCGATTCATTCATTGTAATGACATATTAGTGCTTGTTTGCAAGTATATAAATAAAATATATTGGAGGGACTATTTTGAAAAAGCTCATATCAATTTCATTATTGTTATGTTTTACAACTTTTGCCCAGGAAGTAATTGATATAAGTGTAAAAGGAATCAGTGATATTAAAAATGAAGGCGCTCAAAAAGACCGTAAAGAAGCTGTTATGGATGCCAAGCGCCAGGCTTGTGAAAAAGCAGGATTACAAATAAAATCTAAAACGACTGTAGAAAATTTTCAAACTGTATTTGACTATATTGAATCTGAATCAGAAGCTCTTTTGCTACCGGGATTTCAAATTATTGATATTGGATATGTTGCTGATGGTACCTATCAGGTGGTTTTGACCGGTAAGATTAAAACAGTAGTTGAAGAAAAAATCAGCGCCAAAGAATTACGTTATGCTAAATCACTTTATGATAGGAAAAAATATAGCGAGTGCAAACAAATATTAGAGAAATATATTAACAATAAAGATAATAATGCGCCTGAAGCACTGCAGGAAGAATCTCTGTATTTGTATATTAAATGGGGATTCAGCTTTAACGCCCAGGAAGATTGTGAAAAATATGCCGCGTTTTACCCGGAAAGTCCTAAAGTTGAAAAATTACTCAAATATGGAGAGTTTTCAGCCAATCCCATAATTAAATATTTCAAAGATTTTTCTATAAATCATTCAAATTGGATAGAAGGTAAATTTGATGTTGATAAAAATGTTTTCAAAAGACAAAATATTGTATTACTTGACACATTAATTTTAAATGATTTTTCTGAAAAAAGTACGACAATTTTAGCCCAGTTCATATTGTATCAAGATAACGAAACCAATCCGGATAAATCTGCTGCTTTTCGT
>DAOWAQ010000206.1 GCA_030634505.1 Calditrichia bacterium | reverse complement strand
GGAATCGTCCGGTTCACCTAATTCCATTTTGATTAATTTCACCTGCTTTAGCCATCCATCATCATTACCAATAAATTCCAATGGATTATGCAAAACCATAAATTCAATACCTTCCTCTTTGGCATGGTGAACTTCTTCAATACGGGCTGGCATTTCAACTTCGGACCTACGATAAATAATATAGGCATGTTTTGCACCAAGCCGTTTTGAAGTTCTTACAGCATCCATGGCAGTATTTCCACCACCAAATACCGCTACATTTTTACCTTTGCAATCAAGAATTGGAGAATCATAATCAGGAAATTTATAAGCTTTCATTAAATTGACACGAGTTAAAAATTCATTGGCTGAATATACCGCATTCAAATTCTCACCGGGAATATTCATAAAATATGGTAATCCGGCTCCAACAGCTACAAAACACGCAGAATATCCTTCTCCGTTCATCAATTCATCTATAGTTTCAGTTCTGCCGATTACAGCATTCGTTTTAAATTCTACACCGAGTGCTTTCATATTATTGATTTCTTTTCGTACGATTTCTTTAGGCAATCTGAATTCCGGAATACCGTAAACCAGAACGCCACCCAATTCGTGCAACGCCTCAAAAACAGTGACATCATATCCCATTTTTGCAAGATCACCTGCACAACTTAACCCGGCGGGTCCACTTCCAACAACGGCAACTTTTTTCTTTTTACTTGTCACTTCTAATTTTTCAGGATCAATATTCAGCGCCATTTCATAGTCTGCTACAAATCGTTCTAATCTTCCAATCGAAACAGCGTCACCTTTCTTACCAATAATACAAGTTTGTTCACACTGTTCTTCCTGAGGACATACGCGACCACAAATCGCTGGAAGTGCATTGTCTTCCTTTATTTTTTTAGCAGCATTTAAAAATTCACCATGAGCTACAAAATTAATAAATTCATCAATTTTTATATCTACCGGACATCCATCAATGCATTTTGGTTTATTGCATTGTATGCACCGCTCCGCTTCAAGAATCGCAGTTTCTGCAGAATAACCCAAATTTACCTCTTCAAAATTTTTATTTCGAACATTTGGTTCTCGTTCAGGCATAGCTTGTTTTGGAATTTGCATTCTTTCTTTTGCAGTCAATTCTTTCGCCATATTATTTTCCTGGTATTTTTGTCTTACTATTTAAATTTATATTTTAGGATAACTCTTTTACTCTTTCAGCTTGTTTATCCAGTTGACATTTATGAGCAAATTTTTCTAATGAGTTCTTTTCGAAATCATTATACATTTTATTTCTGTCTGTTAAATTTTTGAAATCAACAAGATGTGCATCAAATTCAGGTCCATCTACGCAGGCAAACTGAGATTTTCCATCAACAATTACGCGACATCCACCACACATACCTGTTCCATCAACCATGATCGGATTTAAACTTACTACAGTTTTGATTCCGTGGGGGCGAGTTACTTCTGCAACAGCTTTCATCATTGGGATTGGACCTATTGCCAACACAAAATCAATCTTATTACCTTCATCAATTAATGCTTGCAATTTCTGAGTAACAAAACCATGAAAGCCATAACTGCCATCATCAGTGGTTACATAAGATTCATTGCTAATTGCTTTCATTTCCTCTTCCAGGATAACCAAATCTTTGGTGCGCGCTCCATTAATTGTAATCACATGGTTTCCCGCCTCTTTTAAAGCAACCGCTGTAGGATAGGCTATGGCAGTACCAACACCACCACCGATACTTACTGTTGTTCCAAATTTTTCAATATGTGATGGTAAACCCAAAGGTCCTACAACATCCATAATTGAATCTCCACTTTCAAGTAAATTGAGTTGTTTGGTTGTTTTTCCAATACCCTGCACAATAATAGTAATAATACCTTTTTCGATATCAGAATCAGCAATAGTTAATGGAATGCGTTCTCCATAGTCATCTAATCTGATTATAACAAATTGTCCCGCTAATCTTTTTTTAGCAATCTTTGGAGCTTCAATATCAAATCGTTTAATATCTTCTGCCAGAAATTTCGCACTAATAATTTTATACATCTGGATACCTTTCAAAAGTGTAAATTACTCATTGGTTATGTAAAGCAATTATAATACCATGTAATACTTTTGACATTTTTAAATTAATTCGACCTAAAAGTTGATTTTTAAACATGTTACAAAACCAAGAATCAATACATTTTTAATATTGTTTTAACAAATTTCCCATAGTTAAGAAAATCAAGAATGTAATTTTTATTTTTGCAATAAATCCTGTTACAATCAAATATAAAACCGCATAAAATGGGCGCCAAATTAACAGTGTAGATGGCATAATTATTGTAAATAGAGAGTATTCAATATAGGTTTTGCATATTTAATAATCGAGTAAAGTTAGATGAATATAGAAATCAAAGATTCTGATCCGGTCTATACGATCGGAATTGTAGCAAAAAAATTTAATGTTTCAGTACATACATTAAGATTGTATGAATCAGAAGGATTGATAATTCCATTTAAAACTGAAACAAATCGAAGATTTTACTCAAATAATGACATTAGAAGAATACAATGTATTCGAGAAATGCTTGAGAATCAAAAACTTAATTTCGCCGGAATTAAATGGGCGCTATCAATGATCCCGTGTTGGAAATTGTTACCTTGCACTGAAAAAGACCGGAAATCCTGTGATGCTTATACTGAAACGACCATGCCGTGTTGGAGTGTCCCTCACAAAGCTGAGAAATGTCAGAAATTGGATTGCCGGGAATGTCACGTATATCAAAATTTTTCGAATTGTAATAATTTTAAAGAATACTTAAAAGCCAATTGGAAATGAGGAAAGAATGGCAAAAAAATTAAATCGCAGAGATTTTATTAAGATTTCAGGCGCCGGAGCCGGTACACTGGCTGTTGGAGGAAAATTTTATTCATCATACGCCAGTGATAAATCGACTTTTTATCCTAGTGACATTAACAAAGAAGGTAAAATCGAAAAAACTCCAACGTACTGTGAAATTTGTTTCTGGAAATGTGCCGGCTGGACTTATACGGTTGATGGTGAGCCATGGAAAGTTGTTGGTAATGCCAATGATCCCCACTGTAGCGGTAGATTTTGTCCGCGTGGCACCGGTGGAATTGGCGCTTATTATGACTCAGACCGTTTAAAGACACCATTAATTCGAACTGAAAAAAGAGGGAAACAAGTTTTTCGGGAAGCCACCTGGGAAGAGGCTTTTGATTATATCGCTGAAAAAATGAAAGAAATTGAAAAAGAACATGGTCCCGAATGTATTGCATTATTTACTCACGGTTCCGGGGGTTCTTATTTTAAAAATTTATTACGCGCTTTCGGCTCAAATAATGTTGCCGCACCTTCATATGCTCAATGTCGCGGACCTCGGGAAGAAGCTTATGTTATTACATACGGTGAAGGTATTGGTTCGCCTGAAAGAACGGATTTAGAAAATGCAAAATGTATTGTATTAATTGGTTCGCATCTTGGCGAAAATATGCATAATGGGCAGGTTCAGGAATTTACCGAAGCAATAGCTAATGGAGCTAGTGTCATAACGGTTGATCCACGATTTTCCACTGCTGCAAGTAAATCTAAATACTGGCTGCCAATTAAACCTGCTACGGACACTGCCCTTCTTTTAGCTTGGATAAATGTTTTGATTGAAGAAAAATTATACGATAAAGATTACGTAGCAAAAAACACCATTGGATTTGAACAGCTAAAACAACATGTCAAAGACTTTACTCCGGAATGGGCTTACCCTATCACCACAATTAAACCACATATCATCAGAGAAACAGCCAGAGAAATGGCAAAAAATGCTCCGTCAACAATTATTCATCCCGGTAGACATGTTACCTGGTATGGTGATGATACACAAAGAGTAAGAGCAGGCGCAATTCTTAATGCATTATTGGGTTCCTGGGGAAGAAGAGGTGGTTTTTATATTCCTGAAAAAGCCAAGCTGCCAAAAATGAAAATCCCTAAATATCCCACACCAAAAAGGGATTGGAGAGATGCATTTCCTGATAAATATCCTATGGCTGGTTTGGCATTGGCATCAGGAATTTGTGATGCTACGATTCCTACACCCGATAAAGACTGTTCATTTAAAGGATGGTTTGCTTACGGTACAAATTTGCCTTTAACCATACCACAACCCCAGAAAACCATTGAAGCCATTCAAAATTTAGATTTAATGGTAGCTATTGATATTCTTCCTGCTGAAGTTACAGGTTGGGCTGATGTTGTTTTGCCTGAATGTACCTATTTGGAAAGGTATGATGATTTAAGAGTATCTCCCTCCAATGTAACATGCAGGCCATATGATTCAATCGATTTCAAACCATCTAGAATTGGATAAACAATCCCATCCAAAAAGCCTGGCGCGAAGAAGGGTCTGGAGCGCTAGCAGCACTT
>DAOWAQ010000262.1 GCA_030634505.1 Calditrichia bacterium | reverse complement strand
TTTTTTTGATTCAATTCCAATATTCTTTTTACCAGCGATGTTAATTCAAGATATAAGCTTTTATCTTGTATATTGTTTTCGTTTATTTCATTTATGGGAGAATTATTAAGATTAGCAACCAATAATTTTGGAAAGGCTTCTTCAAACTTTGTTGAATAATTAACCAGGTAATGCCAATTGAATAATTTTGAATTCAAAATTCCAAGTAAATAAAAAATATTAGGGAAATCTTTTGTAAGTTTTATTGCTATTATATCTCTGCCATGAAACACTTCATTTGAACAAATGGTACTATCAATACGACCATCATTGATGCTAATTCTTTCATGCAATAGGATTCTTTCACCAATAAAAGTATCCGGATCTCTTTGAGCGGCAAGCCATGGTCCATATTTAATCCATCTCATTCCGGTAAATTTCAAACAATACCTTGTAATATCTCGTCCAACTATTTCTGTTTTCCATTGTTCATTTAATTTTTTATCAGAATGGTAAGGTTTAAGTTTAATTGTTTCTTTGGTTTGTACACCGCCATTGGGAGATAATCCTTTACCTTTTTCATAAGCATTATAACCCGAAAAAGATCTTGCAAAATTGCTAAGGGGTTTTGAATTGATTGTTATTTTTTTATTTAAATCCGAATCTAAATATTTGTCGAAATAACCAAAGAAATAATTTATATTTAAATAATTAATAAACTTAAAATGATGTGCTTTTAAAGGTTTTTCAAAGTTTAGATTTTTGATTAAGTGGACGTTTGTTTCTCCGGGAAATTGTTTTTTTATAATTGTTATAAGACTTTCAGCACTACCAATAATTTTTGTCCCTGATTTTAATTTATATACATCTTTAATCCAATAATTCTTCGGGATGCTAAAACTTTCAGAATTGGAAAGCCAATCTTCAGGAACAATGAAACCAAGTAAACCATTTTTTTTGAGTAATTTTAGGGATTTCTCATAAAATAATAGATATGAATGTCTAAAGTCTTTAAAAAGATCATATCGTTGTTTAAAATATGGCTTGGTTTTTTGAATTAAAAATTCTGAAAAATTTGATGGTGGATTTCCAACAATAATATCAAAATTTTCAATTGGATGAAAATTGTGGAATTCTTTCTGCCAATCAAATGCATTAATTGTTGTTTTTTCATTTTCATTAGTTGCAACAAATTGCTGCAATTTATAGATATCGGATTCAATTATAGCATTTCCACATTTTAAATTTTCATTTAAATCAGGTAAAGCATGTTGCCAGAACAATTTAAGTTGGTCTTGGATACTCTCCGGACTTATATCTTCAAGTAATTTAAGTAACAATATTAACTCAGCAGATTCAATAGCTAACCGATTTATGTCAACACCGAAAATATTGTTTTTCAATATACGTTTTTTCTCTTCCCATGATAATTGCCAATGGCCATCTTCTATAAATTTTATTGGTAAACTATCTTTGGGAGAATCATCGTGGGAGTATAAATTAACATATTCATTTAAGTGCCAATTTAACATGTATTCAAAACTCTTTAATAAGAAAAGACCGGAGCCACAACAAATATCAAGAATTTTGATTGTCGAAACTGAACTGCGTTTCCCGGGTTTCTTCCCCTCTAAAAAATTCCCATGTGTTTTTTTTATAATTAAATCAACTAAAGCGTTGTTTTCAATTATTGAATTATTTTTTAAATAATCTGAAGAGACAGTTTCTCCAAAAGAGTTGTTAATAATGTGATTAATATAAATATTAAATGCTGTGGCTACTGTGCTAACGAATATTATTGAATAATTAATGGGATGGTCATCAGAATATAATTTATTTAAAATATTTTTTAATATATCATCATCAATATCAATTTTAAATGATATTAAATCTAGTGAACCTGCATTGCGACCACTTTCACGGTGAAAATAAAATAATCCTGAATTATATTTTTCATTTGCTTTATCGAAAATATTTAATAATGATTTATAAACATGGTTACTATCTACAAGACTCTTTAACTGGTGTAAGGGTTCAATTCCTAAATTTTCACAGAATCTTAATAAAATAATTCTGTTAATAATTCGGGCTGAAGTGATTTCAATATCAAAATTTGATAATTCAGAATACTTTGAAGAAATGTTTTTAACTAATGATAAATGCCAGCCTAACAATTCATTTGCAAAATAATAAGGTACGGAATTAAGTGTTTCACGTCGGTACTTTTTTAATGAACCTTGTTTTACTGTTTCTTTTGATAAAAGATTATAAATTTTTTCCCACTTATTGGAATACTCTTTATATTCACAACTGAATATAATCTTTGGTTTCGATCCGGGTTTGGAATGTAAATCATATACATGTAATGATTGGAAATCAGTAATTGCTCCTATCGCAACATTAGAAGTCCAGCAGGTACGATGAAGTGTTTGGAATAATGAAGATTCTATATTTGAAGTGGTTTTTAAAACCCCAATTTTTAAATAAAACTGGTTATAATTTAGTGTTTTGAATAAATACTCCGGATAAGTTTCATTTACTTTATTTATTTTTTTTACTTCCGGTTCTATCGATAAATTGTTATTACTTAATTTAATTTTCCAACCAAGTAATTGGAAAAATGGTTCTACAAAATCTGATTGGAGTTTTAAATTATTAAGCAATTGCGAATTAGTATTTTCATATTTCTCAACAATTCTAACCAGTTTTTGAGGAATGTCCAATTTCACTCCTTAAAAGTATTAAACCTTTTGTAAAGATTTAAGTATTTGTTTCCAGAAAATTACAAACTTCCTTTAACAAAAAATCAGGGTTTTCTGCATGTAACCAATGTGTTGCCCGAGGTATTGATTTTATTACTGCTTTTGAAAATAAAGTGAATATTTCATTTTCATCTTCTACAGTAATATAATCTGATAATTCTCCTTTAAGGAAGAGAGCATCTTCTTCAAATCCCTGACTTGATGTAATTTGCGCTCCCAATGATTCCAAATTATCACAAATCGCCTTTAAATTTATTCGCCATTTATATGTATTGTTCTCACCACGATACAGATTTTTAAGCAGAAATTTTCGTAATGTAGAACTTTTGATTGTTTGAGAAAGCTGGAGGTCAGCATGCTCTCGCGAATTTAAATTATCCGGATGCATTGAAAGTAATGCATCAATAATATAATTATGAACTATAGGATACTTTTTGGGGGCAATATCAGCAACAATTAATTTTTTAACTCTCATTGGATATTCCAATGCAATTTTCATTGCGACTTTACCACCCATAGAGTGTCCCATTAGAATAATGTTTTTCAAATTATGATCTTGAATATATTCTCTTACATCCATGGCCATGTTGTCATATCCAAATTCATTTGTATGTGGAGATTTACCGTGATTACGAGAATCTAAAAGATGAATTGTATAGTTGTCTGCAAGTTGTTTGGCAATATTTAGCCAATTATCTGAAGAACCAAATAATCCATGTAAAATGATGAAAGGATCACCTTTTCCGATTTTTTGACTATACAATTTCATATAAGGGAGGATATTTTTGTAATTGCAATTTTTATATTTAATAAAGAAATTTAAATATATCAAATAAATGTGCGACAAACTTTAGTTTGTCGAAGTTAGGGTTATGTTAGTATTCGCAACAATCAGGGATGCAGGTCTTACATCAGACCTATAATGCCTGGTTCAAATCATCTTTCAAATCGTCTAAATGTTCAAGGCCGACAGATAACCTTAGTAACCCATCAGTAACACCAATTTGAGCTCTCTCTTCAGAATTTAAATAAACATGTGAAGTTGACGCCGGATGACTGATCAAAGTTGATATATCACCAAGACTTACTGTAAACAAAATTAGTTGCAGATTTTCCATTAC
>DAOWAQ010000286.1 GCA_030634505.1 Calditrichia bacterium | reverse complement strand
GGATTATTATGAAACCTGTGTTCCAAAAGACGAGACTTTTCTGACAGTTTACAGGTTCAAAGGAAAATTTGAATCTTCGGCGACACCTGAAATACGGGTTGTTATAAATAAAGACAACAAATTATCGGGCTTTTGGATAAAGCCATGGAAAGATGATCTAAAATAATTTTACTAATTATATTCTTAGCTCCAAAGATTTTCAGGGATTGTTGTATTTGTTGTAACTTTTTCCGAATTCTGGTGACATTAAATTACAATTAAATCATTTATTAAATAAAAAAAGGCATAAGTGAAAAATACCTTATGCCTTATACCATATACTTCTTTTTCTGATCTATTTACCTTTATGGATATAAATATCACCGTTGATGGTGTCAATTCTTATTTTATGTTTGCCACCATCTACTTTTCCTGTACCATAAATATAATTTCTATGCGAGCCCCACGAGGAATCTTTGCCATTAGGTTCTTCAATATCAATTGGAAAATCACAGTGAATATTATAATCACCTTTTCTTCGCGTGAATTCAATTTTCAGGTCAAATTCCATAGACAATCCTTCGGGAACTGTAAGATGTATTTCACCACCTTTTGTAGAGAGATCCACATCCCGATCTCCTTTATCCGGGTCACCCACCATTACAACATCAATATCACCACCCATAGTATTTGCATCAATTCCACCATCCAATTTTCTGACATCAATGTCTCCGCCCATAGTCTGAGCAACTACAAATTTACCCGCAGATTTAATAACAATATCACCACCCATGGTACTCACGTCAGCTCCAAAGGGCGCCTCATCAATCATGATTTCTCCACCCATGGTAGATATCTTTACTTCGTTTCCGTCAGATCGGCTATCACTCTTTTTAATATTTTTATATGTAACATCTCCTCCCATTGTGGATGCATTAATATCACCAACGACATCCAAAAAATCAATTTCACCCCCCATTGTACTAACTTTACCATCCAATTCACAGTTTTCCGCTTGAATATCACCGCCCATTGTGGACATATCCATTTCACCTTTCAGATCGATAAATCCTAAATCTCCACCCATAGTTTGGCCATCAAATTCACCATCTACATTTTTAATTAGAATATCACCACCCATGGTATTCAATTCAACATCAAATTTTAACGGAACATTTGCGCTGATTAACATATCGCCGGAATGACTATGTCTTCTGCCCCTGTAATCAATATTCACTGTTACACCTTTTGAATATTCTTCAATATCAATATCATAATCATCAAGGTCATCATCTTCAGTGAGCACTGTTATGGATACAATATCCTTGTCCCATCCTGTGACTTCTATATCACCTCCGGTATCCAAATCGATTTCCAATTGCTCTCCTGACTTTACGTTAAATTCTTTCTTCATTTTTTCAGAACTAAACAACAGATTGTTAATTGACAAGACCAAAAGTATCATAATAAATATTTTCATAATATCACCTTTCTTTTATGGTTTATTTTGAATGTTTTTTTTTGCTCTTATGAAAATAGCAGTGCTCTTTTGTGGATCAATTTCTTCGATTATTGATCTTAGTGATTCAGCGTTATAATTATTTTTTGTGAAATAATCGATAGCCATAAGATTCATTTTTATTGTTTTTTCATCCAATAAAACTTTTGTAAAAGCTTCTTGCAATTCGGGATCAATTTTATATTTTAACAACCCTTCCATAGATTTTAACCTGACCGCTGTCATAGGAGCATTATGCATGGAATATATAAGCGCTTGCTTAATTTTATTATCCATAATCGATTCAGTATAAGAAATGGCTTTCAAATTTGATCCTACATTACCAAGGTCCATCATGGTCTGGGTTAAAACTTCTTTAACCAGAGGATCATCTTTTTTTCGCACAACATCTAAACTTGTGGTTACATCAAAACTCATCGAAATCTTATTTTCATCCATTTCTTTTAATGAGACATTCGAAAATCGATATGAAGATTTTTCAGTATCTGAAAGATAGGTATTCTTTTCTGCAATACGGCTAATTTGTTTTAAAAATCCACCTGCAATTCCGTTTTCATCCGGTGGCAAAGCCCGGCCCAGAAAAAATCCAACAATTAATGTGATTGCTGCCAGGGCATATTCCGGTTTTTTTAAATAAATAATTATTGCTTCAATCATTTTTTGTGTTTTAGCAGAAAATGAGTTTTCATGCTGCTTTCTGATATTTTCCGTTACTTTTAAACGTAGATTTTTGAAATCATTTTCTGTCGCATGATCAATTGGTTTTTCCATTTGAATTAGCATCTCATTAGTAGAATATAATTTGGCACATTCACTACAGGATTCAACATGCTTTTTTAACTCTGAATGATCTTCATTACTAATATTTCCTGATATTAGTTTTTCAAAAATCTCTATGTATTCTTTACAATTTTTCATGATTTAACTCCATCCTGTAAAGAGGGTAAAATAGTTTTTAATTTTTGAATGCTGCGAAACAACATGTTTTTAACAACACCTTCGCTACAGGTAAGCGAGACTGCAATTTCTTTTATGGACATGTTTTCAAAATATCTTAAAACAACAGCCAACCTATATTTTGTGTTCAATTCAAACAAGCATCTTAACAATAAAGCTTTGTTTTCGCTCACTAGCATTTGATCTTCCGGGTTATAGTCTATATGTATTTCATTTTTTTTATCATCTGTATCATCCTGATAAAGGAATTTTTTATTTTTTTTACTCCAGTTCACACTTTCGTTATAAGCTACTTTTCCTATCCAGGTTTTAAAAGTGCTATTTTCTTTGAATGTATTCAATTTTTTATAAACCTTTAAAAAAACATCTTGGGTAATATCCAACGCATTCTCTTTAGTCTTTCCAAAATTAAATGTTATCGTGTAAACAAATTCCTGGTACCTAATCATCAAAATATCGTATGACTGCAAATCTCCGGAAACCGTTTCGTTTATCAAATCAATATCCGATTTATTCATTTTTCTCTCCACAAATTAAGAGACACTAAAATTCTTAAAAAGTTAGCAATAATTTAATTTTTTTCTTCATAATAAAAAATGCTCTTCCTTATTCACTTCTTGGAAGAGCATAAATGTTAAAAAAAATTTAAACCAAAGGTTGATCACCGACCACTAATCATTTCTTAGGCACTACCCAAATATTATCTTTGATTTCTAATTTTGTATTATCCAAATATACGGCTCTTCCCGTTCCTCCCTGGCGAAAATCAGTGACAATATCTACATGCTGGGCTGACCTGTTTAAAATTCCTTTTTCTTTAAATTGGTCTGCAGATTTTTTACCCTCATCAGATGAAGGATCATCAACATAGCTTTCAGGATAACTGGCACCTATGGCAATGTGTAAAGTACCTCCTACTTTTTCTACAAACAATGGATGTTTCAATACTTTCTCTATACCATTATTCATGCCGAGGGCTACCTCCCCTAATCGGTGCGATCCCTCATCCGTTTCAATAATTTTCTTGATTGAGTCAAATCCCTGTTTTGCAGTATAGTTAACTATTTTACCTTTTTCAAATTGCAGATACACACCCTGGATAGTACTTCCGCCATAAGCAACCGGCATATCCACAAATATTTCACCTTCAACCGTATTTGCATCGGGACTGGTAAAAACTTCGCCATCGGGAAAATTTCGTTTACCGGTACATTTTATAATATTTCGATTTCCAATATTCATCTTT
>DAOWAQ010000245.1 GCA_030634505.1 Calditrichia bacterium | reverse complement strand
AGCCTGTGGTGATCGGATGACATTAAACGAATTAGCAAAAAATCTTCAGGATATTTTACAAATAGATATTGACCCTGTTTATGAACCTCCCCGTGCCGGAGACATTAAACATTCTTTGTCGGATATTACTAAAGCAAAAGAATTGCTGGGATTTGAAGTCGTAGTTCCATTGTATGAAGGTTTAAAAAAGACAGCACTTTGGTTTAAAGACTACTATAATTTATAATAATACTATAAACAAAACTCCAGATAAACAATTTACAGACTACTCTTTCTTTGAGTCGGGCGCCTCATTAAACCAATTGCTATGAATTTTTATAATCCTTGATTATTAATCGATTTTTTGGCCAAATCATAACTCAAAAGCCAATAGGCTATAAGTATCATCCCAATTCTGGAAATATACATTCCCGTACTAAAGATAATAGTGGAAAAAATTATACCAATCAGAAAAATACCAACAGCAAAATGAAAAAATAATTTAATTGCTGTTGAAGGCTGTAAAAGACGACTCAATTCCAATCGTTCTCCAGCAATAGTTAAAATTAAAAATCCAACCCACCAAAGAACAACATTTGGAATTAGAAATCCTGAAAACCAAATTATGTTTCCAATAAAGAATTATAACCTTCTTAATGACATAAATGCTGCATGCATAAAAGGGAATTTTTCCAAAATCTATTGTATTTTTATGGGAAATATACATATTTATTTGAATTTAACATGGATATATTTATTAGATTTAATTAACTTATGCATGCTTTTATCATAGGATGAGTACGAATCTGTTTTTAAATATAAAATAATATTTTTATAATTAAAAACAGAACCAAAATTACATTATAATAAATCTATCTTAGAATCAAAAAATTATAAGATCTTTATATTTAATAAATCAAATTAATAAAAAAATAATTTTTAGTAAGCATTTGTGATTTAGATTAAAAAAGGATTTTGTTAAATATCTATATTTAGACCAATAATTACTTTTAATTATTTTTTGTAATTAAAATTAAAGGTACATTCAGAAGATTCACATAAATTATGCTACGGTGTGCATATTTTAATATGTAATTGACGGGGCGAAGCGATAGTTTGGTGTGGTATTATTTTGTATATTGTATAAAAAATGCATCTGCAATTTGAGGCTCTCATGAGAATAATTTTATTATTGTTTGGTTTACTTTTGGTTTTACTAACTTGGAGTACCGCATACTCTCAAGAATTGAATCCTGGCGATGGAGTGAGAATAATCTTTTTTAATATTACCGATGAAATCTCCGGAGATTATTTTGTTCAGCAGGATGGCAATATACAAATGCCTTATATAGGATTAGTGGCAGTTGAAAATAGAAAGTTTGAAAATATTAAAACTGAAATTATTTCAAAATACGATTCGCTTTATAGAGATCCGGAACTAACAGTACAACCATTGTACAAAATTAATATAACAGGGGAAGTACGAACACCCGGAATATACTACGTTACTGGAATTGAAAAATTAATGGATATAATTGCTTTGGCCGGTGGAGAAACTAGCGATGCTGATTTAGATGATATATATATAATTCGTGAAGATGAAGAAATAAAAGTTAATGCGGAACAACTAATGAAAAATGGTGATAAAATAGGTGATATAGGTTTAAAATCAGGTGATCGCATTTTTGTACCGAGACAATGGTGGGTTAGCGCCAGAAATGCAGGAATAATTATATCAGGAGCTGCATTGGTAGTAACCATAATTAGTTTATTCTTTCTAAAATAATTTTAGTTTTGAGTTTTATTAAATGAGTAAAGATTATAAATATGTCAGAACTTAATTCCATTAAAACTCCTAGTGGTTCGATGCAAAAGAATAATGAAATAAGTCTATATGAAATTTTTCAAATTCTTAAAAGAAGAAAAAAGTATATTATCTTACCGATTATTTCAACACTCCTTGTGGTATTCTTATATAATTTATTCGCCAAACCTATATATGAATCAACCGTTTTGTTGAAAAAGGAAAGTTTAAGTGAACGCAGACTTTCGCGAGATGAATTTGAGAGACGATTTTCATTACAAACTACCGATGAACTGGAAACAGAACTTGAAATGATAAAAACCCGTTCTGTTTTAGGGAAGGTAATAAATGAATTAAATTTGTTGATTACCATTAAAGAAATTGAATTAACAAATGGTGAATCAAAAAGTTATAATATTTCATTAAAGGAATATGAGTGGCTGTTAAATAATCCTGCATCACATCGAAATTTACCGCAATTCAAAAAAGTTTCAATCCAACCTCCATATTTTGGAGGGGAGTATTATATTTTAAAATCAAAAAACCAAATATTTAAGCTATATAATGCAACTACGGAGTCATTACTTCAAAAGGTTCCCTCAAACAATGAATTTAATCTGCCTGAAATTCAGATGTTAGTTAGTTGGCTGAATGCAAAAAACGGGGATAAAATCTATTTTAACGTAAATCATTTGGAGAAAGCACTTGAAGCATTGCGGGAAAGTATATCGGTTGAAATAGAGGGTAAAACAAGTATTTTTAATATTTCAGTAAAGTCAACTTCTGCTCGAATGGCACAGTTACTTGCTAACAAAATTGCCGATAAATACAGAGAATCCCGTCTCGAACAGAAACGTCAAACAGTTCATTATTCATTTGAATTTATCGACAATCAACTGCAAAGCATTTCCGACAAATTAAAAAATGCAGAATCTGAATTAAGTAAGTTTAAAAGTGAACAAAAGATAGCCATAATGGATGAAAGCTCCAGAGATTTGATAAGAGCTTTGAGTGAACTTGAGGCAGAAAAAATAAAAACTGATTTAGAAGTTGCTGAATACCAAAACAAACTGAAACAACTGAGTACGGAAGTTAAAGAAAAAGGTTATTTTGATCAAACATTTTTGTCTCCCGTTGAAGGTACTGATAGGGCTTCACCATTCGCGGTTTTATTAGGACAATTATCCGACACCGAACTTAAACGTTTAGAACTTTTACAAAAACGTAAAGAAACGCATCCTGATGTGATAACTATGGATGATCAGATTGCACAGATTAAGACAAGATTGGCGGATTACAATCAAAATACACTAACATCATATAGGATCATCATCAATACACTTAGAAAAAAACAATATAATTTAAGAAAATTGATAAGAGATTATGGCTCTAAAATTGAGGAGTTACCAATTCAAGAAGCGGAGTTGGCAAATTTGATCAGGGAAAAAAATGTCCATGAAAAAATGTACAATTTATTAATGGATAAAAGAGAAGAATTAAGAGTGGCAGAATTTTCAGAGCTACAAGATATAGTAATTATTGATTCTGCCCAATTACCCTATGAACCGATTGCCCCACGTAAAATTCTAAATATAGCTTTGGGAATAATATTGGGATTGTTTTTAGGTATAACAGTTGTATTTATTCATGAATTTTTTGATAAAAAGATTACAGATATAGATGATTTTGAAAAACAGTATCCATTTCCGATACTTGCAATTTTGCCAGAATTTGATCAAAACCTTAAAAATAAAATTGATAAAGCAAAAGAACTTGAAAATCGTCTGGTAGTCCTGATGGAGGACCAACTTCCATTTCGAGAGTCTTATCGAGTTTTAAGAACACGACTTCTACATTTATTTAATGAAGATAATAAAATATTAATGTTTACAAGTTGTGAAGAGAATACTGGTAAAACCACGCTAGTAGCCAATTTTGCAATGACATTAGCACGTACAGGAAAAAAAGTTTTAATTATCGACTGCGATCTAAGAAAATCAGCAATGGCAAAGTTTCTTAAAGTTTCTTCAGAATCTCCCGGACTTCTACAATTCTTAACGAACAATCTCAATGCTCCACCAATATATAAACCATTTGTAGTTGAAAAAAGTACTATTCAGATAATAAATTTTATACCTGCCGGAGGTTGTGTAGAAAATTCTAGTGAATTACTCGAGTCACACAAACTAAATGAATTACTCGAAACAATGTCTCCTCAGTATGATTACATACTT
>DAOWAQ010000162.1 GCA_030634505.1 Calditrichia bacterium | reverse complement strand
TCTTTTCTGTTTTTGTTATTTTATTTGGCCTGCTTACTATTATTCCCTTTCCATGGAATGAATCCATAAATGATACATTTATTGATCTGCAATTTAAACTGCGTGGCTCAAGACAAATATCAGATGATTTTTTAGTTGTATTCATCGGTGATGAAGACCTAAAATCACTGAATGGTTGGCCAACCACACGCGATTATTACAGCTATGTCCTGCACATATTAAATTCAAAAGGCGCCAAAGTAGTAGCGCTGGATATACTTTTTGCACAAAGAGATAAATATCACCCGGAATATGATCAGACACTCATCGAATTTACAAGGAACTATGGTAATGTTTGCCTACCTATGACATTTTCTGAACTTTCTCTCACTGATACATTATTTACCGGGATCAACCCTACCTATCCCTTTGATGAACTAAAGGATAATGCCGCCGGCATCGGATTCAGTAATTTTGCCAAAATAGAAAATGTTCGCCGAGTTCCTGTGATTGTTTCATCACAAAATGAAATTATTCCTTCATTTGGATTTGAAATGGCAAGATTGTTTTTGGATAAAAAGGAAGAAATTCAATTCAGGGGAAATTCTATTTTATTAAATGATAAATTCACAATTACAGTTAATGAAAATAGTTTTTTGCGACTCAACCACTATGGTTCATTTGAAAATATTAATAGTATTGGATTTGTTGACCTGTTGCAAATATATAAAGAAACTCCTGATTCTTTAAATTTTGAAAATAAATTAGTCTTGATAACTGTATCAGCCGCCGGTGTTGCCAATTTCAAATCTACACCTTTAGAAAATGTTTTTCCTTCTTCATTGGTACATTTAACTGTTGCTGAAAATATTATTTATCAAAATTATTTGATTGAAATTCCGCCGTATTTAAAATTACTTATTTTGGTTTTGTTGATTACCTGTACCTGGTTTCTGATAAACTTGAAAAAAATAGTTAATATAATTTCGGCATTTATTTTACTTTTTGGTTACTGGGTAGTGGCAATGCTGTTTTTCAGTTTTTCACATTTAATTCTACCACTCTTCCACCCCACTCTTGCTATCATAATTACCTCCATTGTTATTCATGTTCTAAATCGAAATGAAAAACAAAAAATGGATGCTGTTTTAAACGATATGCTTCAAAAACAATTAAGCAGCAAAGAAGATCAATTACAGCAAACCAAAGAGAAACTGAATGAGCTTAACAAACAGTTGCAACTGGAATCAGTATCAAAAGAGGAAATTCAAAACCAAACTGATGAAAATAGAAACACAATTCTAAAACTAGAAAAAGAAATTAATGATCTAAAATCATACGAATCCGATAGAAGTCAATCAGCAAAAGACCTGGTTGAATTTGAAAATATCATCTATTCAAAAAACAGTAAAATGACAACTGTACTGGATTTGGTCTCAAAAATTTTCTCTAATGATATACCTGTTTTAATCAATGGTGAAACGGGTACCGGCAAGGAAATGATAGCCAATGCTATTTATAAAAAAAGTGATCGTAAAAATGCCCCCTTTATTGCTGTTAATTGCGGTGCTCTTTCCGAAACCCTGTTGGAAAGTGAATTGTTTGGACACGAGAAAGGCAGTTTTACCGGAGCTGTCGCAATGCGCAAAGGAAAATTTGAACTTGCTGATGGCGGCATTATTTTTCTTGATGAGATCAGCGAAACCTCACCGTCCTTTCAATCTCGTTTACTTCGTGTTTTGCAGGAATCTACTTTTGAACGGGTTGGGGGAGAAAAAAGTATTAAGGTTAATATACGTGTTATTGCTGCTACAAATAAAAACCTACAGGATGAAATTGAAAAAGGGCGATTTCGTTCCGACCTGTTTTATCGCCTAAACGGTTTTCCGATCACTATTCCTCCTCTAAAAGAACGCGTTGAAGATATACCTTTACTGGCAGAATATTTTTTAAAGAAGCATGAGTTTGATGTATCTTTTTCTGAAAATTCAATGCGAGTATTACAAAATTATTCCTGGCCGGGAAATGTAAGGGAATTAGAAAATGTGGTGCGTCGTACTGCAATAATAGCTTCAAGTACAAACCGGGAATTAGTTAAGGAAGAAGATTTGCCGGATGAATTAAAAGCTAAGCTACCAAACCAAATTGTAGATTCAATTCACAAACCACTGGAAGAGCAAATACTTGAATCTCTTCGCTCATTGAAATTTTCACGATCGGCAATATTACAAACCGCAAAAGCATTGGGTAATAAGGATCGGGGCACAATCACAGAGTATTTCAGAGGAATTTGTTTTCAACACCTCGTTGCTGCCGAATTTGAAATTGCCGTTGCAGCTCAACTTATTGCAGGAACTGATGATAAAGAAATGGTTACACAAGTAGAAGTAAAAATCAATGAATACTTGAACAACATAAAATCTTCAATTAGTGTATCTAATGCAGATGATTTTGAATATTTGGCAAAAGGTCTTCCTAAAAAATATCATGAATATTTAAAATCCGTAGTTTCTTATCTTTCAGATAAAAAATAATACATCCCCCTAACCCCCTTAAAAAGGGGGAATTTATTTTCTCAATACTCCCTCTTAGTGGCGCGGAAAAATTCCGCATTTCCCAAATATTCCGCATAAAATTTCAATTCTTTCAAATCCCCTAATTACCTGTTTTTAAAAGTTTTGTACCATTAAATTATTTTTGGCATATGTTTTGAAATAACCACTCCGGAATGTGAACAATAATTATGAAGGGAACGCATGATGTTAAACATATTACGAAAAATTTTGATAATAACTATACCGGTTATATTATTTATGAGCACCGTTATATTTGCTCAACCCGAACTCAAATCTACCGGAATTGGATTCAGAGCAAGTTTCTATAATCCATCCAAGCAGACTTCGAGTGTTACCGTTAGCAGGCATATCGGGTATTCAGTAAATAACTCGGTTAATGCGGGTGGATGTTTATATGTATTTTCAAGAATTGGTGAAAGTACATTATTGGAGTTTAGTATTGGAAACATAGCAAGTATCGAACAGGAAGTTTCATTTTTCGCCTCACAAAAAATCGATGTGTTCAATATGACGCCAATATTATTCGGATTAAGATATGATTTTCTGCAATCCCAAAACCGCAGTATTCTACAACCTTATTTAAGTGGTGGATTTGGTACTTACGTTTTATCAGATGTAAAGGTTGTACAGAATATATTATATGAAGATGTTGAAGTGTCTACAAATATTAAACCAGGTTTATATTTCGGAAGCGGTTTAAATATCCATTTGGGAAGTTGGATATCTTTAAACTTTGATGGAAAGTATCACCTTGTAAATATAAATCCGGATTATGAACGCAGTGGTTTTGAATTCGGAATCGGTTTCAATTTTTCATGGGGAAGTTTTTAATTATAGAAATTGAGGTTTATCATGAAAATAGTAAACTTATTTTATATAATCATTCTACTTACAAACTTGTTATCTGCTGAACCTAACCCTGAAAACAAAAAGATTGGACTATCTTTAAATATGGGCAAAGTTCTTGAATTCAACTCATACTTAAAAGAATATGATCTTAATGTACAAATTCAAAATGGTTTTTCTATTACCCAAATCGAATATAGAAAATTATCACAACTTTGGAATAATCTAAATAAAGAAGAAAAAATTAAATTACTTTTTGGCCCAATAAATACTTCCTGGAAAAACACCTTAGCCCTATTTCTTCTTTATGCCTTAAATCAAAACACAGACTGGCTATCAATTATGAATAATCTGAAAAGTTATGGCGCCAAGGGTTCTTCCTTAACATTGAGTAATATTAAAAGTCTGGTCACCTTAAATACAGTACACTATACACTTTTAGATTTACTGTATAAGAGTCAAAATATGCTTATTAACGGCAAACTTTGTATTAATTCAATTATCAAAAGCCAAACAGCTAAACGGAGAAACCAAGAAGCACTCAGCAGATTAGATAAATGGGAAAAACTTATCAATGACTCTCAAAATCTTTCTGATTTAAATAAAGTGAAATGTATAAATAACTTTTTTAACAAAATGATTACAGCAAAGGCTGATAATGATCAAATAAAAAACAGAGATTATTGGCAGTCCCCTATTGAAACACTTGTAAGGGGTAAAGGAGATTGTGAAGATTTTGCCATAGCTAAATATGTTTCTCTAAGAATTCTTGGTATTCAAAAGGATCAACTACTAATTAGTATTGTAAGATTACCTAAGTTTGGAGAGCTGCATGCTGTGTTATTTTATTACCCTGATGGTGAAAATGATCCGTGGGTAATGGACAATCTTTCTTATGATTATATGGGATTTATTAGATCTCATTTAATTAGAATGTCCTTTAAGATTTCACAGTACAACATTAATCCTATTTTAGGATTTAATGAGAATCATTATGTTGAATTTAGAAAAGGATTGAAAAAGCAACATCTGGACAAAAATCCACTGAATGAAATACCTATGTTTGCAATAGCTATAAATAATTCACAGAGTTTACTTTCGAATTTATCTGGCTAAAAAGTAAATAATTAATTCAAAATATTAACTAAACAAAAAGGAGATCAAAATGTATTTAACTAATCAATTCAAATCAAAAGAAATAATCAGAAGAATCCTAAAAATAATTATCGGTTTATTTTATCTGATTTTCATGAGCATTAATTTTTCATGCACAGATGAATGTGGCCCTGTTTCATCAAATCACAACTATCCTGACAATTCAATTAAGGGTTCAGGATATCTGATTTCAGAAACAAGGGACTTTGATCCGTTTCACACTGTACATATCGCTACTGCCGGAACGGTTAATTTGACACAAAGCGATACACAAAGTGTAAAAGTAACTGTTGATGATAATTTATTAGAATACATTAGACTGTCCGTTTCAAACAATATATTAACTATCGATATTGAACCCAGATTCAGTTTATCTAATATGCATCTTACAGTTGATGTTAAACTACCGGTTCTTAATGAATTGCACACAAGCAGTGCCGGTAATTTTATTGGCCAAAACTCTTTTACCTGTGCTGAATTAAGACTATTTTCCAGTAGTGCCGGAAATATTTTTCTCAACCTGGATGCAAATTATTTATATACAAATTTAAGCAGTGCCGGCAATGCCAGTTTAAGTGGAACTGTATCAACACATGACGCTGTTGTATCTTCTGCCGGTGGATTACATGCTTTTAAT
>DAOWAQ010000107.1 GCA_030634505.1 Calditrichia bacterium | reverse complement strand
TTATTTAACTGTGAAAGCAACAGAAATTATTGTAGATATATTCATTTTTAAAGAAAATAAAAAATATCAAAACTAATAAATTTGCATATGATCACTAGTCTAAAAAAAACAATACAAAGAATTTTTCAAAGAAAAGATATAGCCTGGACCGGAATATGGTTTTTGGGGCTAATTACGTTGTGGATATGGGATATTTTATTTTTGAATAAACCGGATTTTCTTCAAATTCAAACAGCAATAATTAATACTTTTTTGATGTCACTATCGGTCGTTATCTTATCTGTATTTTTAGGGTGGATTTTTAGTTTAATTGTATTTTTCTTAAGAAAATCACAAAATCATATTCCTTATACAATTATTGTTTTTAGTATAAATATCGTTCGTTCAATTCCGCAGATAATCGGAATTTTAATGTTATATTTTTTAATCACTTTTTTAATGTTTCAAAATTTAATCAATAATATATACATCATTATGTTACTAATGGCAGTTTCCATTGCAATTTTTCAATTTTTAGAAATTATGGATCTCTTAATAGAAAGAATAGATTATTATAGCAAAACAGATTTTTTTAATGCCCTACTTGTTTGTGGAGTTAAAGAACTAACAATTATTAACAAAGAAATATTTTTTAAAAGCAGTCGCGGGCATATATTAAACAAGGTGATTGCTTTATTCGGCAGTACAATTTTTTTGCAGTGCAGCATTGATTTTATTTTATCGATTGGTTTATCTACTAAAATTAACTCTGTCAATTTTCCATTAACACTTGGAAATCTTTTAGCAAGAATTGATAGTAAGCAGGATATTCTCGCCATTGGTCATACATTAATGAATCCGACCTATTTCAGTAATTTATTTTTCGAGCACCTTCAAGGAATCACGATTGCATTTGTCATTGTGTTCACTTTACTTTGTATTTATAAAATTTCTAATGCCTTTATGGAACGATTGGAATCATAAATGGACGAATACAAATTTAATATAAGTATTTATAAAGCAGACCTGCCTATTCTATCCATTGAAAACTTTCGTCTGGTTCAAGGCAAGATTAATTTTCTGTTGGGTGAATCCGGTATTGGCAAAACAATGATCTCAAAATCTGTATTTGGAATATTAGATCCCGATAAATTTCAAACTAAAATAAATAACGCAGACTATAAAACTTATCTTTTGGAAAAAGATACAATCGATTTAAGACAAAATGGTTTTTTCGTGTTCCAGGAGCCTTCAACACATTTAAACCCATTACTTAAAATAGGAACACAATTAAAGGAAGGCAATCTGGGAACAGGGAAAAATGAACACGCTCTTCTAAAACAGCTATGGAAAAACTCAGATGAAAAACATTATTTATCTTTGCTAAAAATTTATCCAAAACCCTACAGACCTAGTGGTGGTGAAAAACAAAGATTCTTATTGGTTATGGCACTTAAGAAAATCGATCGCTATCTTGATATTAAAACCAAGACTATTCCACTTTTTATCTTTGACGAACCAACTGGCAGTTTGGATGATGAATTGAGAAATTGGTTTTTAGAGGTATTGTTCGAAAAGTTTAACCAAAAACCATTTACCATTCTGTTTATTACACATGATTATTCAATCATTAGTGAAGTGGTAAACAAAAATCCCAAATTGCATAATTTCATAATATTTAATGAACTAGTGAGATATCAAGACGAAATAAAACAACAGGTTTTCGATGAACAAAATTATTTAAACTGGATATCAAAATCTAAACATTCACTTAGCTCACAACAACAAAAGCCCGGTAAATGTTTACTAACCTTAAATAGCGAAATAAATGTTTTTGATAAAAATATAACTATCTGTAAAAACGATTATGGAAATCCTAAGATTCCTCTAAAAATTCATCAAGGTGAAATTGTTTATTTAAAAGCCCCCAGTGGCATGGGAAAAACAACTGTTGCAAAAATAATAATGGGATTAATACATGCCAATAGGTTTGAATTTTCTTTTAATTCTCATAAATACAATCATACAACTTCAAAAAAAAAATGGAAAAGAAATTTATGGGGAAAATTGATTTCCATGACATTTCAACATGCGGACGAAGCTTTGAATGTAAATTCAACAGTTCGACAAACATTAATGAATATTCCACGTAAAAAAAGACCCAAGTCGACTGAATTAATGCAAAAGCTAAAACTTGTATTCGATTCGGAGATTGATCCTTCCATTTTAAAGAAACGTATTCGCCAACTTAGCGGTGGACAAAAACAACGAATTAATTTGTTGAGAGCTTTGCTGCTTGAAACACCATTATTAATTCTTGATGAGCCTTTGAATGGTTTAGATTTTAATAGTATCCAAAAAATTATTAATTTAATAATTGAAAGAAGAAACACCGGAACCGGCATTCTTATTATTTCCCACAATGAAGAAATTATTGAATCTATTGTGGAGAAGGATAGTATTTATTATTTACTTCAATGCTGATATACTTAAAAACTTTTAAAAAAAGGAGGTATTTTTACCCCCTCTTTTAAATACTAATTTATAATAGTAAAACTAGTCGGACCAGCCGTACCAACATTTCCCGATGGATCAAATCCTTTCATGTATAAAGTATGAACCGTTCCTGAGTCAAATGGTGCTGTATTCCAGCCAAATCCCCAAGGTTCTGTAGAATCTGTCGTCTCAAAAATACCATCGATGAAAAATTGAACACTGTCAACTCCGACATTATCCGTCGCGTCAACCACAACATTCACAATTCCCTGAATAGTTGAACCGGCTGCCGGATATAATAACGTTAGTGTGGGTGGAGTGGTATCAGATTGATCAAGTATTTCAAAATCTGTACTTGGTATAGTACCTATATTTCCTGCTGCATCATATCCCTTTACAAATAATACATGCGTGCCAGAAGAATATCCTGTTGTATTCCACGTATATTCCCACGGTGCACTGGGGTTAGTAGAAACCAAATTTCCATCGATATAAAATTCTACTTGTGTTACACCGACATCATCAATAGCATCTACTACTATATCAACATTTCCAGTTAATTGTGAGCCTGCTGCGGGGAATAACAATGTGAGGATTGGTGCAGTGACGTCTGGATTATCAGCTATTGTAAAAGTAGTACTTGGTATTGTACCCACATTTCCGGCAGCATCAAAACCCTTTACGTAAAGTGAATGTGTTCCTATCGGTAATGTAGATGTATTCCATGCAAATCCCCAGGGAGCAATGCTATCATTGTCAACTAATTCACCGTTTACATAAAATTCTATCAATGTAACACCAATATTGTCAGATGCATCAATATTTACATCTACTATACCGCTTAAAACCGTTCCTGCTGCAGGATGAAGTAAAGTTAATACGGGAGGTGTTCTGTCACCTCTTGGAAATACTGTCACTGTAATCGGAATAGACAATGCCCAATTACCTGCCTGATCGAATGCTTTAGCAAAAATGGAATGAGAAGTTGAATCTGCTAAATTAGTAGTTATCCAATCATATTCATAAGGATAAATATTATCATTAAATACGGAATCACCATTTACAAAAAATGCAACATTTTGTACAACCCTGTCATCATCTGCGGATGCAAGAACCTTAACAGTATCCTGAACTTGCTGCCCTGCCAAAGGATTTACAATTGAAATTGTCGGCGGAACCAAATCCTGAGAATCAGAAATTGTTACTAATACCTGAGCTGAAAATCCCCTGTTGCTTGATTTATCCTGTGCAGCTGCCTGTATTAAATGAACCTGATCGTCTGCATAAGGCGAAACATCAATTTGAAAAGTAGCTTCTCTTCCATTTTGAGACGCTACCATTTGATCATCAATATATAACCAAATTTTTTCTACTTTATCATCATCCGTTGATTCAACTAAAAAATTAGTATTACCTGAAATTATGCTACCAGAATAAGGGTATAATATTGTAACAACTGGTGGATCAATATCATCAACTTCAGGAATTGAACATTGAACCTGCAAAATTACAAGTAAAAATACTAATACTGGTAAAAAAAATCTTAATATCACTTTATCCTCCTGAGTACTTCTTTTTAGTAGCACATAAGTATAAACAACAATTTTTGGGTTGATGTGACTGACATCATAATAATATATATAATTGTCTAATACATAAAATTAATTAAGTAAATAATAACAATATATCTTATATCATTTATTTCAATGTTTTACGAAACAGGGTCAAATTATATAAAATAGGCAATAAAAAGCAATGCTTCTGAATACAAATTAGATTATTTTTTATTTTGAATAAAGTGTTGAAAATATATTGATTGAAAATCATGTAATCACTAATTTGACATATTATGGATCATCAAAACTCGGTGTATTTTTGGATTGGTTTTATTTTATATAGTTTTACTGTAATTGCCATAGGCTTTTATGTATGGCGGAAAGATAAATCCGCTGGACATACAAGTGATAATCAATTATTTTGGGCTGCTTCAAAAAATTTATCGAGCTGGTCAGTAGGATTATCTATAAGTGCCAGCATGATGTCTATTAGCTGGTCTTGCGTTTATGGAGTTCAACTATTTTATTGGTATGGAATTGGAGCAGCATGGTTGTTGATAATCCCCTGGTTGCTCACTATGACTGGATTCTATATATTTACTCCTTTATTCAGAAAACTAAATGCTTTTTCTCAACCGGAATTACTATCAAAAAAGTTTGGGAATCGTGCCAGGCAATTTCTGTCTCCTGCTTTAGTCATCGTTTTTATTACATGGACAGGTGCTGAGATATTTGCCGCAGGAAATATTATCGCTCCATTTTTAGAAATACCTGTACCGACAACTTTGTTACTTATTTCTGTTGTAGTTGCAATTTATTCATTCACAGGCGGCTTTGAAGCAGTAATATCAACCGATAAAATTCAATTTGCCCTTGTTGCTATATTTGTTGCAGTAATAGGGTTTCTCGGACTTAATGCTGTTTCGTCGGAGATCAACCCTATCCTGTTATTCGGGGATTTAATTTCTCCGCCAAAAACCAATAGTGATATAATGTTTTTCTCACCGGGAATTGGATTAATCATTATGACATTTATTGCTTATTTACCGGGTTGGTTAATTGAAACGGATGTATGGGTTCGTTTACAAGCAGGACGATCCAACAATCATGCAAGAAAAGGTATAGTTCTTGCCAGTTTTAATTCTTTATTATTTGTTGGTATTATTCCGCTTGTAATTGGTTTATCAGCCTTGTATTTGTATCCGGCAACAGATGGAGTGATTCCTTCCCGGTTACAGGATGGTGCATTGATATTTACAGTTATAATGCAGGATTATGCCCCGGTTTGGTTAAGCGTAATTTTAGCCGTGGGATTAATTGCAGCTGCCATGTCGACCATAGACACTTGTGGGAATATTGTTGCACTGTCTATTTCTTATGATTTGCTGGAACCAACTCTTAAAGGCAAATGGAATCCCCGAAAACTAAATAAACTAGCAAGATGGATGTCAGTTTTAGCAATATTTATTTCTTATATCTATGCTTTATTTACCGATTCTTTATGGGATATTTTTTATCTTTCTTCAGGTATATTAACTACGACTGTTTTCATACCAGTAATTTCAACATTTTTGCCCGGGACTAAAAAACTCCAAGTTTATTTATCTATAGTATTTGGACTTACCGGAACACTTATTTTTTATTTTATTTTAAAAGATGTGAGTTTATTTTTTAACACGGGTTTGGAATATATTGTAATTGGATTTTTCTGTAGTTTATTTGGATTTTTTCTGGGCCGACTAAGATATTTTCAATTTTCTAATGAATAAGTTTTAAGTTGAGAATACACTGCACCGGATTGTTTTAACAGGCTTCTCATTAATACAACTTCCAATATTTTAAAATTATATGATTGAAATTTATGTTGATTAATATATTCTGTTAAGTCTTGATATTTACCTGTAAATTTAATTCTTCCTAAAGTTAGGTGTGGAGAGAATCGTCGCTTTTCCCTTTCAAATCCTAAAGGTTCTAATTTTTCTTCAATCCATTCATGAAGTTTAAATATTGAGTTGTTTTTATCATTCTGTAGCCCTAACCAAACAACCCTTGGTTTAAATTGGTTTGGGAAAAATCCAACATCACTAATTGACATTTTAAATGGATTAACAACATTGGAAATACCTGATAATTCTTCCTGAACTTTTAATAACAAATCCGGTGGTATCTCTCCCAGAAATTTTATTGTTAAATGGAGGTTTTTGGCTTTAATCCATTTTATTTCAGGAGCAATTTGTTTTAATGAAATAATATAATTATCGATTATTGTTTTCAATTCATCAGAAATCTCAATTGCAACAAAACAACGACTTAATTCCATATTTATTACTTCCCGTTAAAAATAATATCCACAATTTGACCCGTGTCCTCAAAGGTATCTACAATGAATTCCGGTTTTTCTTTCTCCAATGCTGAGCGTGGAGTTAAACCCGTACAAACAGCAAGACTGTGCAAATTATTAGCATGAGCACATCGAATATCATAGACGCTATCACCAATTATCCAGGTGTCATTCTTGTCTATTTCAATATCATGGTATTTTTGTGCCCGACTAATTGCTACATATGATAAATCACTTCTACGTATGGCATCATCACAACAACCACCTAACGGACAATAATCAAAAAGTTTAATTACCTGCAATTTAATCCTTGCGCCCTGGGCAATATTTCCTGTCAACAACCCAAGGTGACATTCATTGAGATTATGTAAAGTTTTTATAAG
>DAOWAQ010000050.1 GCA_030634505.1 Calditrichia bacterium | reverse complement strand
TGGATGCACCAAATCCTGAAATTGAAAAATCTTGGGCATTGGAGGCAGAAAAAAGGTTGCAGGCTTATAAAGAAGGAAAACTTGAAACTATTTCTTTTGAAGATATGTTTGAAGAAAGCCTTTAATGAAAATTAGAATTGCTACTATAGCACAGCAAGAATTCAATGAAGCAAAAGAATATTATGAAATTGAATAAACTGGTTTAGGACTTCGATTTGAAAAAGAAATAAAATTCGCTTTAAGACGAATCAAAAAATATCCCACAATATCACCATTTGAAGTTGAAGAAATTCATCGATATATAGTTCATAAATTCCCCTATAAAATATTATATACGATTCAAGAAAATGTTATTCTAATACTTGCATTTGCTCATCACCATCGAAAACCTAATTATTGGTTTGATAGGAAATGAGATTTTTATGTAAACATAAAGATGATCTTTCTCATATAAGGGGTGGGATTAACAATTTAGTTTAATTTGTTTAAAATCATTGTGACTAATTGGAGTAATTAAATGAGTGTTTTATGTTTATGGGAATTGTTTTAATCGTGTTAATTTTAGCCTATAATGATTGTGGTAGATTTGTCGAAATAGAAATTGAATATAAATAAAGAAGTAAAAACTCCGGCTCTCACCTAGTATTTTGTATCCATTGCTGGCGAAGAACATATTGGTGTATTATTTTAGAAGAGATCCAGCAATTATTATGAATAAAATATTTTTATTTTTCCACATTTTCATCTGTTATCGTAATTGAATAATATATCAAAGATTAGTAATTTCCTTTCGTTAGATTACTCTCTAAAAGAAGTTATTTTTAATTAATATAATATATAAGTTTTAAAATCTCATCTTTATTTTTGGAGTAATATATGTCACGTATTGATTTAAAAAAAGCACATTTTTCAACTCTATGCGTACATGGAAGTGGAGGAGTTGATCCTGCTACCGGTGCAATTTCAACACCTATTTATCAAAGTTCTACTTTCGCTTTTAAAAATGCCAAACATGGCGCTGATATTTTTGCAGGTGAACAGGAAGGTTACGTCTATTCCAGAATTGGGAATCCCACACAAACGGCACTAGAAAAAGAAGTCGCGTTTTTAGAACAGGGAGAAGCTTCACTGGCCTTTGGTTCAGGGATGGCAGCAATTTCTTCTGTGATTTTATCATTATGCAAATCGGGAAATAATGTTCTTTCAAGTAATGTATTGTATGGCGGAACGCATAATTTATTCATGATTACTCTGCCACAATATGGTATTACTGTTAAAGAAATTGATGGTACTATTTTAGAAAATTTTGAAAAAAATATTGATGAAAACACTACCTGTATTTATATTGAAACTCCGGCTAATCCAACTCTAACTCTAATCGATATCGCAGAATGTGCTAAAATCGCAAAAAAACATAAAATTCCTTTAGTTGTTGATAATACACTGCCCACACCGTATCATCAAAGACCATTAAATCTTGGAGCGGATATTGTAGTGCATTCTGCCACTAAATATATTGGCGGTCATGGTGATACAGTTGCCGGATTGGTTGTCGGGAAAAGGGAATATATTGATAGGTTGCGCGGTGAGATTTTACGTGATTTTGGTGGAATTATTAGCCCTTTGAATGCCTGGTTACTTTTACGAGGACTAAAAACCCTGGCTTTGCGTATGGATAAGCATGAAGAGAACGCAATGGAAATAGCCAAGTTTTTAAACTTTCATCCAAAGGTGAAACAGGTTTGGTATCCGGGTTTAACGACACATCCGCAACATGAACTTGCAAAAAAGCAAATGACCGGTTTTGGCGGAGTAATCTCATTTGAAATAAAAGGGGGTAGAAAAGCCGGGGAAAAATTAATGAACTCGGTAAAATTGTTTACACTGGCAGTAAGTCTGGGTGATGTGGATTCGTTGATCGAGCATCCGGGCTCTATGACACATTCTACTTATTCTCCTGAAGATTTGGAAAGTGTAGGCATATCAGAAGGATTTGTAAGACTCGCAGTCGGCATCGAAGACAGAAATGATTTGAAAGACGATCTTTCACAAGCATTAAAAAAGGTACAATAAGTATATTAACTTTAATACACTAAAACTATAATACAATAACACTCAAAGCATGCAACAAGTTTTAGCCAATGGTAACAAACGCAAACAATATGTGCAAAAAATGTTTAATGATATTGCTCATCGCTATGATTTGCTCAATCATTTACTCAGCGGGGGAACTGATATTTACTGGCGCCGAAAAGCCATTTCTAAATTAAATATTTCTCCGGATTCATTAGTTCTCGATATTGCTTGCGGCACAGGTGACTTTGCTTTTACAACACAAAAGTTAAAAAAATCAAATGTTATTGGACTTGATATTGCCACCAAAATGCTTTCTTTAGGAAAACAGAAAGCAATAGATAAAAAGAAATCCGATAAAATACATTTTCTGGCAGGTGACGGAGAAAATATTCCTTTCGCAGATAAATCATTTGATGCGGTTACAGTTGCTTTTGGCGTGCGAAATATGGGGGATGTCAAAAAGAATTTAAATGAAATGAGTCGTGTAATAAAACCGGGGGGAGAGTTGATTATATTGGAATTTTCAACTCCAAAATTAAAAATTATCAAAAAATTGTACAGAGTTTATTTTCACAAAATACTTCCAGGGATTGGTAAATTGATTAGTAAAGATAAAGAAGCATATACATATTTGCCGGTGTCAGTTGATTATTTTCCTGTACGAAGGGAATTTGCACGTTGGATCGAAGATGAAGATTTTTATCCTGTAAATTTCTGGCGATTGTTTAATGGTATTGCTGTGATCTATAAAGGCATAAAAAAATAAGAATTTCATCAAGAATAATTCAAAACATTACATAAAATCGGAGTGTATTATATAAAAGCAATAAATTTCCCATTAATATATACTGTTACAGTATCGGGAAAAAATCTATTCTTATGGGGCTGAAGCCCAAAATGGTTGTGGGTGTTTAGGATCCCAGCGCTGAAGCACTGGGCTATAAATATCAAAAATTTTATAATATACAAATGATTAACCCCGTCATTCATGGCGGGGAAAACGTAAAACCCCACAACCTTGGTGCCCTTTTCCCGAAGGGATCACTATGTGAGGGCACAAATATTTCAATCTTTTGTGATTCTGCAGCACCACGTTAAGGGAAACTTGAGACTACTATCATAGGTGAAATAAAAATAAATGCAATGATTTTTTATACATAAACATCTCAGATATTATGATTTTACAGATTTAAATAAATTATTCTAATTTCAGGTAAATAATATGCAAATAAAACCAAATTCCGAAATTGTAAGCAAAGAAAAACTAAATAAAATATTAAGAGATCCCGGCTTTCATGTCTCAAATGAATTGATCTCTTCAATTGAAAAAGTTGTAGAAGAATTCTTAAGTGAAACAGATACTAGTGATTTTGAATTTTATAAATTTTTATTTACCCGAATTGAAGAGTCAGATATAAGAGAAAGAATTGCATCACAATTTTCCCCTGACATTTTTTATGCCTTGGGCGAAAAACTTCTCAAAAATCCTGATCCCATATTCATAGAATCATATTTGGACATTTTTCGTTCACCAAACTTTTTAACTCAAATTTATGATGATAACCGTTGGCCGCAATTGATATTAAATTTATTAGATAGCATTAATTACATTTTTCCAAAATTATTTAAACACAGGTTGCGAAAATATGCCGATAAAATATTGATTACAATAATGAAAAGTGAATCACAAAAAGATATAACCTGGCGTGAAGTATCTGAAAATGTAAAAGCAATCAGTAAAGGTCTGTTTACTCTACTTGGCGAAAATCCATCAAATAAGAAAATTGCATTCCTTTGTGAAAATTCTATTGAAATGATATATTTTGATTTAGCATGCTTGACATCCGGAATAGTGAATGTCATGATTCCTGCAAATTCTACTCCTGAACAGATAGAATATATACTCACAAAAACCGAACCGGAGATAATCATAATATCTCGTGAACAGCTATTACAAAAGATAAAGGATTTCAGAAAAAATCTTTCATTCTTAAAGTGGATTATTTTATTTGAGAAGGTAACACCTTGGGAAAAAGATTATGTTTCCGTTAAAGAATTAAGAGTAAAAGGGCAGGATTTTGATAATACTGTGATATCCAAAATCTCTGATGAATTAAAAATATCAGATCTGGCTTCAATCATGTTTACTTCAGGTACAACGGGTAAACCAAAAGGCATCATGTTTTCCCACCAAAACATTGTTTTTAAACGATTTGCAAGAGCAATGGCGATTCCTAAAATTGGTGAGTATGATATATTTCTTTCATATTTACCATTGTATCATACATTCGGAAGATGGCTTGAAATGACAGGCAGCATATTCTGGAATGCAAGATATGTATTTATGGAAAATCCTTCCGTCGAAGCGATGGTGAATAATATGCAACGCATCAAACCTTCCATATTTATTAGCATTCCCAAAAAATGGTACCAACTATATGAAAATGTAAGCCAAACTGTAGATCTTGAGCATGACGATAATAAAATAATTCTTGACGCACTTAATAATGTCTCAGGCGGAAACTTAAAATGGGGACTATCTGCAGCGGGTCATCTTGATTCGGAAGTATTTCAGTTTTTTCAGCAAAACGGAGTAGAACTGATGAGTGGTTTTGGTATGACTGAAGCCACAGGTGGAATAACAATGACTCCACCGGGAAAATATTCACCTGGTTCGCTTGGAAAAGCATTGCCAGGGATAAACTTAAAACTTGCAGATGATGGTGAGTTGTTTATAAAAGGTCCCTACGTAATGATGAATTATTTTAATCCTGAAGAAAGTGATGCTAGTTTTGAAGATGGTTGGTTAGCAACTGGCGATATTATGAAAATAGATGAAGAGGGTTTTATAGAAATAATTGACAGAAAAAAAGAGATTTATAAAAATATAAAAGGTGAAACAATTGCTCCGCAAAAAATAGAAAATTACTTTGGCGAATTTGAATTTATAAAAAATGTATTTTTAGTAGGCGATCACAGGCATTATAACACGATTCTCATTTATCCCAATTATGAAAGCGCTCAAGTGAATTTTGAAAATATGAGCCAGAGTGAAATCTATGATTATTTTAGTTCAGTAGTAGTTTCAGTAAATAAATTTTTGGCCTCTTTTGAAAGAATTGTAGACTACAGAATAATTGAAAGGGAGTTTGATGCGGCAATGGGTGAGTTAACCCCAAAAGGAACATACAAAAGGAAAACAATTGAAAAGAATTTTTCGGATATCATCGTGCCAATGTATGGTAAAAATTACTCCACGGTCAAAATTGACAATCTTGAGATTAGAATTCCAAATTGGTTTCTAAGGGAGAAAGGTGTTACAGCCAATGAGATAAGTCTGAAAGAAAATAAGTTGCAATTAAAAGATCAAAAATGGGAATTAACAATTAGTATTTTAAAAAATACAATTCAGATGGGTAATTGTTATTATACAACAAATAATAAATTTCTCGATTTTGGAAAGATTTTAAATAACCCGATCTTGTGGTTGGGAAATGAGCAATTAGTGAATTTTGCCGGTGAAAATATTTTTAAGTGGAATAAAAACTATGAAGTAATCAATAATATCATTTTTGCTGGTATGTATGATAATATATCTGATTCTAATACAAATAAAGAACAATTACAATCTTTGCTTTATAAGAAAGAATATTCTTATTTTGGAATGCATCTGGCAACAACAGGTTTATCTGCAAATAAATACGAAGAAGGTAAATTATCTGTTAATTATCTGAAACAATCAGCAATAGATAAAAAATCAGATTATCTGTTACTGGTTATAGAGTTGCTAAAAAGAAGTATTATTATCTCCAATTTGAATGTTCAAAGAATTGCATTTAACGCACTTGTAGAATTAATAAGTGATGATTATTTTTATGATATATTCAAAAATTTTAATGATATCGACACATATTTCATTACTCCTGAAGTAATTTCAGAAATTGTTAAATTGAATTTAAGTGATAGTAAACTTGAATCACTAAAAAGATTGATAAATGAATTTATTGAATCAAATAATTTGCGTTCAGTTCCGTTGTTTAATTTAATTGGAAAATATGGAGCCAATCATCCCGCTAAATTTAAAATACTCAGACAATATTTAGTTCAGTTTCAACATACTACTTTGGATAAAAAAATACAAAGAACTGCTCGAAGAGCCAGACTTGAAATGCGCACAGGATTCCGCGAATGGTTAGGAAATGTACAGCAAATAGCTGTAGATATTGAAACCGGAAATGAATACAATTGGGACGATGTGATCATTTTAGAAGAAGATATTAATGAAGATGATAAAAATAGGATATTACAGGCTATAAAAAATACTACAATCATTAGGGAAGCCATTTTCCTGTTTTCTCGTGGCATCCAATTACAATTAGATGATATTCCACTAGGTGGAATCTGGATAAGCCTGTTAGGAAAAGAACACGGTAAATCTGTGTACAGGGTTTCAATTCAAACTCGCTTCCAGGGTAGTTTTGATTTTGCTTTAAATGTCAATACAAGTCTGAAATATAGTCAAATTACACAAGAAGTAGAATGGTTAATCAGGTCGGGTACAGTATATGAAGGTAAAAAATTAGTAGAAGATTTTGGTGGATATTGGGATGAATATCATTTGTGGAGTGAAGAATTTATTCATGGTGAAACGACTGGAAAATTTTTAAGGAGAGTTTCAAAGCACAAAAATGAAAATTATAAAGAAAGAGCAAAAAATTTATGGCCGTATTTTATTTGGAGCGGACTCTCTGCTTATATTGATTTTTGGCAACGAACAAATAAAACTTTGGAAGTAGCAGATCCATCCATTGAAAATATTATCATTCCTGCCCATGATTACCAAACTGGTTCAAGAATTGTATCAATTTCTGAAAGAAAAAAACACAATTCTTTGTTGGATTTGCTCATTAATTTTTATAGAAATTTTGTGGAACAAACAGAAGAAAAATATGAATTTCTTAAAGGGAATAGCCATTGGCAGTATATATTTTCCGCGTTTCCTGATACATTTGGTATAAAAAAAGGTAAAGAGGTTTTAAATGAATTCTGTCAAGAAGTAAAGAAACAAAAACAAACAGAACTTTATCAATTACTCAGGAATGAATTAAACCAATTTTTAACCGATTTAATTGAAAACGGATTTATACCGAAAAAATTATATTTTGCAATTCGTAGATATAAAAGATGGTTGGAATTAAATGAAGGTGCTACATTACAAGCTCGGGCTACAACTTTGAGTGAACTTTATAATACCTATAATTTGAGTCAATTAAAAGGATCATTTCCCGAAACCAGAACATTATTTTTTACAAAAACAGCATTTGAAAATGCAAGCAGTGAATTGATTGAAAATCTCAAATCAATTATAGAAAAGCTAAGATCAAAAACTATTACGAGTGATACTCTTTCAATTCAATTGAATTCAATTCAAAAACAATTGGGTGTAACAGAAGAAGAACAGTTCTTCTTGACCCGATTAAGTTATCCTCATTTAAAACCCGAAGATAGTGCAGAAATAATTTCTTTAGATTCTGGAGGCGAATCCAAAACCAATCTTGTTGTAAGATGTGAAGACCTTGATGGAGATATATTCAGTATTAGAGAACCGATTAACCCCAAAGAAATTACCAGGTTGCACCAGCTATACATAAATAGCAAATTACCGGTACAATTCCAACCTGAACATCAATTCTTGATAGCGGTAAATGAACGTGGATATTTAATCGGAGGAGTTTATTACAAAAAGATAAACCAGCATGTATCGCATTTAGAGAAGATTGTGGTCGATAGCTATTATAGAAAAAAAGGTGTAAGCGATATATTAATGAATGAATTTTTTAAAAGACTTAAAGATCTGAATTTTGATCTGGTAACCACAGGATTCTTCCGTCCGGAATATTTTTACAGATTTGATTTTAAAATTGAAAGAAAATACGCAGGATTAGTAAAAGATTTACGGAAAAACTAAGATTTATAATTAGTTTGAATCACACGGTATATAAACCAAAAAAATCCTATACACATACCAAATATGAATACCAACCAGGGAAACTCCGAAGGTAAAATGTTTGAAAGAGTTGTTTCCGTTTGAAATAAAAATGAAATAATGATTATAAGTCCTGCACAAATTTCAATTATCCAATCAAAAATTCTAAAATTAAAATAATTATATTTGTGTTCCACATTTAATATTATTAAAGCAGCTAATATTAGAGAAATAGAAACAAGAATCGGAGCTATCACCGGTGCAACCCAGGGAATAGGTATCAGAAACAAAATATCCCAGGTAAAAAAACTTTCAGGCCAATCCAACATTATTTTTAACCATAAATAATACCATATGTCCCAAACACCAAAGTTATAAGAAAAAAAAGCAAATAATTCACGCTTGTTATTGGACATGAAATAAGAAAAAATAAATAACATTATGATGGTAGATATTTCTCTTCCAATTTCTATAAAATAAATAAATGGTGTGATTTCCTGAAGAGGGAATGAAAATCCATGCGGATAATATATTTCCCTTAAATAAACAACTACGGCAGATTCTAAATATGCCATTGAAAATGAGAATACCGTTCCTAAAAGGAGAATTTTGTAATATTTTTTCAAATTACAATTTATTTAAATAGATTTCTGATATAAAAAAAAGCCCGAATTAATCGGGCTTAAAATTATTTGTCATCTACATGTATATCCTTTGGCTTGTCTTTTATTTTACCAGTTTCAAAAAAACCTAATTCGGTTTTGTTTTTCATTTTTATTTGAATAATACTTCCTTCTGAAAATGTACCTTTTAAAATTTCATCTGCAATCGGATCTTCAATGTATTTCTGAATTGCTCTTTTCAAAGGACGTGCGCCGCTTACAGGATCAAAACCCTTTTCTGCAATGAATTTTTTTGCACCTTCCGTTAATACAAATTGCATATTTCTGTCAGCTACTTTTTGAGACATTTCTCGTAAGACCAATTCTACAATTTTAACTGCTGAATTGAGTTCAAGAGGATTAAAGTAGATAGAATCATCTAACCTGTTCAAAAATTCAGGATTAAAAATTCGTTTCAATTCATCTGAAACTTTGTTTTTCATCTTTTCTATTTTATTTTCTTTATCATCGTTGCTAAATCCATAACTCATATCTTTTTTGATTTCACGTGCACCAATATTAGAAGTCATAATTAAAATGGTGTTTTTGAAATCCACTTTTTTTCCCAAACTATCAGTTAAATGTCCCTCATCAAATACCTGCAACAATAAATTAAATATATCCGGATGTGCTTTTTCAATTTCATCAAGTAAAATAACGGCATAAGGTCTGCGCCGAACTTTTTCAGTTAGTAAGCCACCTTCTTCATATCCAACATATCCAGGAGGTGATCCAACCAAGCGAGAAACATTAAACTTTTCCATGTATTCACTCATGTCAACTCTAATTAAAGCATTAGGACTATCAAACAGGTACTCTGCCAAGGTTTTTGCAAAATGAGTTTTACCAACACCGCTTGGACCTAAAAAGAGGAATGATCCAATAGGTCTGTTTGGGTCCTTTAATCCTGCTCTTGTTCTTCG
>DAOWAQ010000215.1 GCA_030634505.1 Calditrichia bacterium | reverse complement strand
ATTTGAAATGCATCCAGTAGTTTTTCCAGGTTTTCTTTCACATCAACATTGCTTGGTCTGTGTAACGTCACTAGAACGTAAGGCGTTCCATTTAACTGCATTCTATCAAGAATATCTGAACCTTTCGCTTTCTCCAAAAAATAAATAAGAGAATCGATCATTACATGACCAGTGAAAAAAACTTTGGAATCAGAAACTCCTTCATTTTTAAGATTTACCAAACCACTTTTTTCAGTAACAAAAAGATAATCAGAAAGTGTGTCAGTAACAATTCTGTTAATTTCTTCCGGCATCGTACGATCGAAACTACGCAATCCTGCTTCTACATGTCCAATTTTTACACCCATTTTCGAGGCTACTAAGCTACATGCCACAGTGGAATTAACATCACCTACAACCAGAATTAAATCCGGTTTTTCATTCACCAATACCTTTTCAAATTCAATCATTATTTTAGCAGTTTGAGTTGCATGGGATCCAGAACCAACTTTTAAATATACATCCGGTTCAGGTAACTCAAGATCACTAAAAAAAAGTTTTGACATTTTTTCATCATAATGTTGCCCTGTATGTACTAAGAAAGGAAGGATTTTTCCAGATTTTTTCATTTCCCTTTGAATAGGTGCAATTTTCATAAAATTGGGACGGGCGCCTACGACATTAATAACTTTCAATCAATATCCTCTTTTTTTAATTGCCACGGATTAACACTGAATATCACAGATTGAATTTTTAATAAACAAAACGTTTAAATTGTACTTTTTGTTTACCGAAATTGATGAGCAATCCCACTTTTATTCCCGTTGCTTTTAATTCATTAAGTAACTGCGGTTCATCTTTCGGATTGTATTCTTTGGCAACCTTAAGTTCTACTAAAACTTTTTCATTAACTAATAAGTCAGCCTGATACTCACCTACTATCGTTTCCTTATATTTAACTTTTAAAGGATATTCAAGTTCTGCAGAAAACTCTCGATTTATTAATTCAACCTGTAATGCCTTCTGATACACTTTTTCCAAAAATCCATAACCAAGAATTTTGTGAACCTCAAATGCAGAACCAATAATAGCCTCAGTTATTTTTTCATATTTAAAATCCATTATTCCGTGTTTAATCAGTGTCAATCTGTGGCTTGTATCAACTTATTAATTAATATACATCTATTAAATTTAAATAATAATTAATTTTCAATCAATTGTGAGTCTATTATTTTTAACAAATTTTGAGCAGCATTTTGTTCTGCCAGCTTTTTACTAAACCCTTCACCCTTTGCATTTTTTTCATCATTTATGCTGACTTGAATAACAAAATATTTAGCATGGTCCGGACCACTTTCATCTATTGTTTTGTATAAAGGACTTCCCAAACCTATTGATTGGGAATATTCTAACAAAATACTTTTATAATTATAATGCTTCTTTTTGTTTAATATATCATTTCGGTGAGCCAACAATGATTGTTGTATAAATTTTTCCGAAGGTTTATAACCGCCATCAAGATAAATTGCTCCAATAATGGCCTCATATAAATTAGCCAGATTTGATAAACGTTTTTTCCCACCTGTTTTCTCTTCACCTTTATCAATCAATAGAAATTCACCTAATCCTAAATTATAACATACATCAGATAAAACAGTTCTGGATACAAGAATTGACTTCATTTGGGACAGTATTCCTTCGGTTTCTTCAGGATATAAATGAAATAAAAAAGCAGTAGTTGCTTGACCAAGAATCGAATCGCCTAAAAATTCAAGTCTTTCATTAGACTCAATATAAGATTCATTTGTTATTGCAAGAAATGAACGATGTTTAAACGCTTTAAACAATAGAGTTTTATTCTTGAACTTATATTTAATAATTTTTTCAATCTTGCGTGAATTGAAATCAGATTGGATTAATTCTTTGGGTTTAAATATTTTATTAATTATAAAATAAATCATGGAAGAGAAAGAGGGTGATTTTGCAACCCTCTTTAATTAACGAATTTCTTAAAGCCTAAACATGCATTGTGTCCACCAAAACCGAAAGTATTGCTGATAACAGCATTAACTTCCCGATATTGTGGTTTATTTGGAGTATAATTTAAATCACACTCAGGATCAGGCGTCTGGTAATTAATTGTTGGTGGAATTGTGTTATTAACAATGGAGAGTACACTTACTATTCCTTCTACAGCACCGGCAGAACCTAACAAATGACCTGTCATTGATTTAGTTGCGCTGATTAATACACTTTCGGCAAATTCTCCAAATACTGTTTTAATTGCCATAGTCTCATTTTTGTCATTAAAATGAGTGCTTGTACCATGAGCATTAATGTATTGAATATTTTCTAAAGTTAGATTTCCGTCAGCAATACATTGCCTCATTGCCCGAACAGCTCCTTCACCTTCCGGAGCAGGCTGAGTAAGATGGAAAGCATCAGCCGTAAAACCGATTCCAGCAATTTCCGCAATTATTTTTGCATTTCTTTTTATTGCATGATCCAATTCTTCTATAAGTAATATTCCTGCACCTTCACCCATAACAAACCCGTCACGGTTAAGTTCAAACGGACGACTGGCAGTTGAAGGATCATCATTCCTTGTCGAAAGAGCTTTCATGGCATTAAAACCACCTATTCCCATCGGAGTGATTGCTGCTTCAGAACCTCCACAGACCATTATCTCGGCATCACCTCTTTTGACAGTTTCAAATGCAGCTCCTATTGCATGACCTGAAGTAGCACAAGCAGAAACCGTTGCATAATTCGGTCCTTTCAATCCATATTTTATTGAAATTTGACCTGCAGCAATATCAGAAATCATTTGAGGGATAAAAAATGGACTGATTCTCTTAGGCCCCAGTTCAACAAGTTTTCTCAATTCTGTTTCAAAAGACAACATGCCACCAATTCCGGATCCGACAATAACACCCACACGTGTTTTATCCTCTTTTTCAAAGTCAATTTGAGAAGAAGTAATTGCTTCATTGGCACTTACCAAAGCAAATTGTGTATAAGGATCAAGCCTTCTGAGTTCTTTTTTTTCGAAATGGTTTAACGGATCAAATCCCTTTACTTCTGCTGCAATTTTTGTAGTAAACTCTGAAGTATCAAACTTAGTTATCAGTTCTACACCACTTTTGCCAGCCAGCATTGAATTCCACGTTTCCTCAACATTCAGGCCAACAGGAGTAATGGCTCCCATTCCAGTAATTACAACCCGTCGTTGCATTAGAATATTTTCTCCTTTTTAAAGAAAAAAGGGAGAAATTCTCCCCGGTTCACTAACCTAATTTCACTTTTAAATATTCAACTGCATCCCCAACAGAACGCATTTTTTCTGCATCTTCATCAGGAATTTCAATATCAAATTTGTCTTCAAACGCCATTACCAATTCAACTGTATCTAATGAATCTGCACCAAGATCATCAATAAATGATGCTTCTGCTTTTACCTGACCTTCGTCAACACCTAATTGTTCAACAATTATTTCTTTTACTTTTGCTTCAACATCCATTGGATTCCTCCTTATGATTGCTATGTTAAGTTATTTCGATCTATTTATTTTTTATTCGAAAAATGGAAGATAGAATTTAGTTAATTTATACTTTTTTCGAAAGTTAATTTTTACATGACCATTCCGCCATCTACATTTATTACCTGCCCGGTAGTATATTTGCTCAAATCAGACACGAGAAAATAAACGATATTGGCTACATCTTCAGGTAAACCCAATCGTTTTAAAGGAATCATGTTTTTTAAACTTTCTTTTGCACTCTCGCTTAATTTTTCTGTCATAGCTGTTTGAATAAAACCAGGTGCCACAGCGTTTACCAAAATCCCTCGCGAAGAAAATTCTTTTGCAACCGATTTCGTTAATCCTATCATACCTGCTTTAGCTGCTGCATAATTTGCCTGACCTGCATTACCCATTTGACCTACAACAGAAGCTATATTAACTATTCTGCCATCTCTTTGTTTCATAAATGATTTTGTGGCAGCGCGAATACAATTATAAGCACCTTTAAGATTCACCGCCAGAACACTATCCCATTCTTCTTCAGACATTCGCATAACAAGATTATCTCTTGTGATACCGGCATTATTGACAAGAATATCAATTTTCCCAAACTGCTCCAAAGTTTTTTCAATTAATTGATTGGCTTCCTCTGACGAACTCACATCAGCTTTTATCATAATTGAATTAACACCAAGAGATTTAATTTCTTCAGCTGTCTTTTTACCTGTTTCATCATCAACATCCGATATTACAATGTCCACCCCTTTTTCAGCTAATTTTACTGCAATTGCTTTCCCAATTCCTCTTCCGGAACCGGTAATAATTGCGACTTTTCCCTTTAAATCCATCAATATCT
>DAOWAQ010000198.1 GCA_030634505.1 Calditrichia bacterium | reverse complement strand
TATAATACACCCGGTTCCATGGAAGCTTATTACCAGGAAGCTGGTCGGGCAGGTCGAGATGGAAAAATTTCCTATTGTGTTTTATTCTATAATTATAGCGATCGCAGGATTCAGGAATTTTTTATTGAAAACAATTATCCCCCGGAATCTGTTTTAATGGATATTTATAATTATTTATTTAATTTAGATAGAAACGAAATCTATCTCACCTACCATGAAATTGGTGAAGCTTGCGGGGTCAATGAAATGATGGTGGCAGCAACGGTTAAGCTGTTTGAACATCATCAAATAATGCAACGAATGAATAAACAGACAGTAACTTACCAGGTAAATCTTCTATTAGATTTTGAAAAAGCAATAAATAAAGTAAAAAGAGCACCGCTTCAGAAAAAATTATTGGAGTTTTTGAAATCGCGTGATAATGAGAATATTCCGCTTGAGCAAACCCTGAAACAACTGAATATAGCACGTGAGCAATTTGGTAATGCTATGCGCGAATTGATGGATAAAAAAATACTGATGTATATTCCACCTTTCAGAGGACGGGGCTTGCTAATCACATCAAAAAAAGTTTCGTGGGATAAAATCGGGATCGATTTCGATGCGTATGAGCGTCGTATGGACAGACAACTTGAGCGATTAGAAAAACTGGAATCTTATATTCACAATCATTTTTGCCGCAGAAAACATATCCTGAATTATTTTGGTGAAAAATATCCCAAAGAAAATTGTGAAGCTTGTGACGTCTGTTTGAAATGGGAACCCCCTGTAAAACGAAGTGAAAAGAAAACAAATAAATCGGATACCATGGAAATAATTCTGGACTGTATACAAAATTACAATGGTTTATACGGTGTAACGACATTTGCCGATTTATTAACGGGGAATAATAAAAACCGCTTTATAAAAATGGGCTTAAAGGATAGTGGATTTTTTGGTATACTTTCTCGAATCGAAACGAAAAAACTACTGCGCATTATTTATGCACTGTTAAAAGAAGGTAGTTTACAAAAGAGCAGTGGTGAATATCCTGTTCTTTCTCTAACCGATTCAGGTAAAAATCGGACTCAGGAATCCGGATGCTCAATAAAAGATAAAAAATCTGAAAAATCCGAACAGCCATTACATAACAGTGAATTATACAAAAGATTAAAAAAATTGCGGCGAGATTTAGCCGGCAGTCTGCCTGCTTTCACAGTTTGTGGTGACCGGGTTCTGTGTGAATTGGCGACGTATTTTCCAACTTCTTTTTCTGAATTAATTTCAATTAGCGGAATAGGAAAAAAAAGGGCAGAGCAATTTGGCGAACCATTTTTAGAAATAATTAATAAATTCATTTTAGAAAAACCGAACTGCAAAAATAATAGTCCAAAGCTTATTGTTAAACAAAAAAAGCTGAAGAAAAAAACTGGCAAAAAAAAATTGGGCGCTACAACAGTTTTGTCATATTTATATTTTGCAGATGGATTGACTGTATCGGAAATTGCACAAAAGAGGCAGATCACAAGTCAGCGAGTAGTAACACATTTATGTAAAGCAATAAAATTTGGACATACGGTAAATATTGACAGGGAAGTACCCTGGGATAAACAAAAAGAAATATTGGAGGTTACTAAAAAAATTGGCGGGAACTATCTCAAGCCATTCAAAGAAATGCTGCCACAATCATATAGTTATGAAGAGATCAAGTTGACGCTGGCTAAACATGCTTAATAGATATTAGAAATTTATACATATTTCAAGTTCAAGTTTAAATATGTATGAATAACTATATAAGAGGATGATGTTCATGAAATTTTTTCAACCTGTATTCCAAATCCGGGAATTGTTCTCTTTGAACCAAGGATACACAAGCACGCACCCCTTCCAGTCTTTCACTACCGGTGATGGCTAATGAAATGGCGCTAATGCCATAATACATTAATTTTGCCAGCAATTCTTCTCCGCTAAAACTGGGATAAGAAAATGTGAAATAAAATCCATCAGCGATGGGCTCGTCTTCATCCAAATCGTAAACAATTTGAAAGCCATTATCTTTGAACATATTTTTCATTATTTTGGCTTTTTCACCATATTCTTTTACGACTTCAATAAAATCAAACTTACCGTCATTCACAGCTTTCAGCATTGCTGTTAAGGCGTATTGCGGTGAATGTGACGTTCCGGCTGTCAGTGCATATAAGGTTCCGAATATCATTGCCTGTCCAAAGATATCCGAAGCATAATTTCTTTTCAAATCGGGAGCAACAGTATTATATAATTTGTCGGATATAATCATCATGCCAATGCGTTGCCCGGCATAATTAAATACTTTAGAGCTGGAGATAAAAAGAATATAGTTTTCTGTGTATTTGCTGACAGAAGCCTGATACGGTGGTTTACCGGGTTTTGATAAATCTTTGCGGAAATCCATTGCAAAATATGCCAGGTCTTCCAAAACGATAACATTATATTTATTTGCCAATTCTCCAATTATTTCTAATTCTTTTTCAGTAAAACAAATCCAGGATGGGTTGTTGGGATTGGAGTACAGAATACAGGAAATATTACCTTTGCTTAAATAGGATTCTAATTTGTCCTTTAGCTTATCTCCACGATAATTATACACATCAAATGATTCATGTTTTTGTCCCAAAACCCTTAGCTGCTGTTTGTGAACCGGAAAACCAGGATCAATTAATAATGTAGTATCTTTTTCTTTAAACATTTTATTACAAGTTAAGAATGCAGCAAAACTGCCCTGCATTGATCCTACAGTTGGGACACATCCTTCCGTATCCACATCGATATTTAAGAATAAATTAGCAAATCGTGACATTTCTTCTTTCAATTCAGGTGTTCCATAAATATCTGAATAAGTTTGAGCAACACCACTTTTTAATGCTTCAATTTCAGCATCAACTCCGATTTGTGTAGCAGGCAATCCAGGAACTCCCATTTCCATACGAATGAATTTTTCTCCTGATTCTGCTTCAATTTGATCAATCAATCTTTTAATGACGCGGATTGTTGCTCTGCCGACATTTTCAATACCACTTTGTCTAATTATTTCTGATACTACTTCAGAATTGATTGGAGTATCTTTCATTTTAAATTTCCTTTTTTATTTATAAAAGTCTTTTAATCCAAATCTAATTCACGTACGCAATCAATAACAGTTCCATCCCTCCATTCGATTAATGCCACGACATTTTCTTTCGTTTTTGGCTTTGCAGGTTTGCCTGTAGCTCCAATGGCTTCTTCGTGTAATTGTTCAATTGATTTTATTGGTAATTCAGAATCATTTAACCGATCCAACAGATCATGCCGGTTAGGATTAATGGCGATTCCCTGGTCTGTAACTAAAACATCAATTGTAGCACCAGGGGCAGTTACTGTATGTACACGATCCACTATGATTGGATGAGTTTTGCGATATAATGGAGCCGTAATTATTGTCATATATGCATCAGCAGCATCCTGAAATCCGCCAATTCCGTGTAGCAACCATCCATCAGAATGCGTGTTCACATTTACGTTAAAATCAAGATCAATTTCTGTCGCTCCAAGTACTGAAGCTTTGACGCGTGGTGCAAAGCATCCTTTAGTATGATAATTGTAAGATACAAATGGATTGGTTTCAATATGATTCCAGTTATCGCGAAGTGAAGCAACGCCTGCCAAATCAAAGGATTGTCCGTCCAAAATAAATTTAGTTAAACCTTCGTTCAGCATGTCGACTAATACTTGTGTAGAACCGCCACGGACAAAATCAGCGACCACTTTTTTTTCACGCATATATTCCGCAATATATTGAATAAAAGCTAATGACATTCCACCGGCACCGGCTTGAAATGAAAATTCAGGTTCGTCAATTAGTCCGGCATCTCGAACAACTTGCGCTGCATAAGAGGCAATTTTTAATCTGTTTGGATCTGTGGTTACTTTTGTAGTACCGGAAACAATTTTTTCAGGATCACCAAGTGTTTCTATAGGTACAACATAATCCACATTACCTCCTTCGATTGACCAAGGCCAGGTTGGAAAGGGAATCAGGTTGTCGGTCACAATAAGAACCTGATCAGCGTAAAGCGAATCAGCTAAAGCAAATCCAAGAGGACCACAGGCTGATGGTCCGTGAACACCATTGGCATTTCCATGAGCATCCGCTGTGGGTGCTGAAATAAATGCTGCATCGATATGCAAATCGCCATCCTGAATGGCGCGATATCTGCCACCATGTGATCTGAGAATAGCGGTTTTTTTCATTCCTCCGGTAGAGCATAATCTACCAATGGGTCCGTTCATAGAACCCAGCACATGAGAAATCGTGCCTTTTTTAATTAATTCTATAACAGGTTCATGAACTGGAAATAAAGCCGAAGGCGCCAAAACAATGTCTTTTAATCCCCGCTCATCAAGTTTTTGTAAAATGGTATTTACAAGCACATCACCATTGCGCAAGTGATGATGGAAGCCCAGGGTCATTCCATTAAAAAGATTTATTTTATCCAACGCATTATCAAGATTTTTTAAAACTTTATTTTTATGGTTT
>DAOWAQ010000248.1 GCA_030634505.1 Calditrichia bacterium | reverse complement strand
TCAATGAGTTCACTTTGTGGGGGAGGGTTAAATATAAAAAGCGAATCGGGCAATTCAGATTTTATATCCATTTTTTCAATTTGAAATAATGATGTATTATCATTTAAGTCATCATATTCTATTTTATTGATTAAATATGATTCCGTATTAACCCAAATCTTCAAGGATTTAATATATCCATGAACATCTTCTTTGGGCGTCATTTTTAATACATAATATTTACTAGCGTCTATTTTTTCTTCTTTTAACAAATTTGAAAAATAATTTTTGGGATATCTAAAAAGCATATCACGGGGCAGCAATGATGCATCACCTTCTTTGACATTATCAACAATAACCTGATTATTATGAGGCGAATAACTCCAAACTACTTTTCCATCTGTAACTACAATTTGATCTTCGGTTTCTAATCTGTATTCTGTACCATTTTTAATATATATCTTACCCTTTGTTTCGTTTTCAGAGCCTGTCAGTTTAAATTGCTCTTTTTGAATAAAATCTGCAGAAAAATATTCAATATCTTCATATAAATCCTGTACTTCTTCAATAATATCAGATTCATCTTGTGCGATCACTAAAGAAACCAATAGTGAAAGCAATACTATTATTTTGAAAAATTTCATCTTTTTAAAGATCCTCCGGTAAATGATATACTTGTCGCGGTTTTCCGCCTTCTGCAGGCCCGACAATACCTTCTTCTTCCATTTCATCAATTAACCTGGCAGCGCGTGAATAACCAATTTTAAGTCTACGCTGTAAATAAGAAATTGATCCCTGTTGTGAGGTAATCACCAATTCTTTTGCTTTTCCGTACATAGAATCCTGTGATCCATTGCCAGAACTGAATTCTCCTCTTGGTGAATCAGATGGTTGAGGTAGACCGTAATGTGGTAATTTGGGTTGCTTTTTTATATGTTTTATTATTCTTTGTACCTCTTCTGTAGTAATAATCGGACTTTGTAAACGAATAGGTCTTGGTTCTCCCGGGGGCTGGTATAACATATCACCTTTGCCTAAAAGTTTTTCAGCTCCGTTCATATCCAAAATAGTTTTCGAATCCGGTCGAGTAGTTACCATATAAGCTATACGAGCAGGAAAATTTGCTTTTATGACGCCTGTAATTACATCAACCGATGGGCGCTGGGTAGCTAAAATCAGGTGAATTCCAACCGCTCTTGCCATCTGAGCTAATCGTGCAATCGGTACTTCAACTTCTTTTGCCGCCATCATCATCATATCCGCTAATTCATCAATAATTAAAATGATATATGGTATCTGCTGCAATTTTTCCTCTTTAACACGTGGACCACCCAACCGCACACGATTATTATATTCTTCGATATTTCTAACACCCAAATGAGCTAATTTGTCATAGCGTTTTTCCATTTCGATTGTAAGGCTATTTAGAATACTAATGGCATTACTAGCTTTAGTTATAACTTCTTCATCTAAATCTGTGCGCCATATCAGGAAATGATCCCGTAAATCTTTGTATAAAGATAATTCGATCTTTTTGGGATCCACCATTACGAACTTTACTTTTCCCGGATCAATACTGTATAAAAGTGAACTAATTATAGTATTTATACCAACACTCTTACCTGATCCCGTTGCACCGGCAATTAATAAATGCGGCATTTTTGTCAAATCAGCACAATAAACCTCACCATTTATTGTTTTACCTAATATTAATGGCAAAATAAAATCAGATTGTGTAAATGTTTCTGAACTGATTAATGGTTTTAAATATACCATTTGTGGGTTTTTATTGGGAATTTCAATTCCAATAGCGGCCTTGCCCGGAATAGGTGCAATTATTCGCATTCCCTTAGCTTCCATTGTAAGAGCCAGGTCATCAGCAAGAGTTACAATTTGCCGGACTTTAACACCGGTATCGGGCTGTAGTTCATAAAGTGTAATAACCGGGCCTGCTGTTACTCTTACCACTTTTGCCTTTACTCCAAAATCCAGTAATTTTGATTCAAGTAGATCAGCATTAAATTTTAGTTCTTCTTTTGTAACTCCAGTCTCACTAACAGGCTTACTTTCAAGTAGGTCAATCGCAGGGAATTCATATTTTGCTACACTTTGTCGTACCAATTGATCGTAATCGATTTCCTCAATCTTTGCTTCTTCTTTTACTTCAAAATCTATTTCATCAGAATCTTGTTCAATTAATTCATCTTCTAACGGTTCAATTGTTGGCTTTTTATTCAAGATTCTGACGCCATCAATTTCATCATTTTCATTATCAATCAAGGGTCTATCTTCAGAATTGTTAACAATTTTAGTTTTGATAACAACATCATCATCCAAATTTTCAAATCGGGTTTTTTCTGTTTCCACCTCTGTCCGAATTTCTCTTTCTTTTTTAAAACGTGAACCTCTTAATCCTTTCTCTCCAAACTTATATTTTGATTTTTGAATCCTTCTTTGTTTCCTTGCTAGTGATAATTTTTGAAAAATGCTTTTAACGCTGCCAAATAAAACCATAAAATACTTGGCAATAAATCCAAGAATATCCCCAAAACGTAACCTAACATGAGAGATAACAAGTGCCAAAGCAAGAATCGTCAATACAAATATAGATCCAAATTTGCCCAAATATAAAGTTAAAAATGTGGCAATCTGCCCTCCTATGAGACCACTTGGATAATATTGTTTCATTTTTCCATAGGTCTCGAAAGCCTCAGGTAAAGCAAGAAAAATTGAAATTAAAACCGCCCACAAAACTAAAGACACTAGCAATTGAATGCTTTTCAATAGTGATTGTTGTCTGTATAATTTATAACCTAATATTAATATTATTACCGGCAATACAAGAATAGGATAACCTAATGTGTAATTCATTAGAGGTTGAGCAATGGCTGCGCCGGTTGGGCCCAATAAATTATTAATTTCGATAGAATTATTATCAATATCCAGATTGGGATTATCAGATTGATTGTATGTAACCAAAGACAATAATAGAAAAACCCCTAAGCCAATTAATATAACACCCAATGCCTCATTTTTTCTGGATTGAGACATATGTTTTTTATTTCTTTTTGCCATCATTTATATTAGATTTTTCTGTTTTTAAACAACAAATATAAGGCGTAAATTTAAGAATATATTGCAGATAAGACAAATATGCTAAACCTGATTTGTAATGAAAATTATCTCCAATTTGCAATAATATTATCGGAATATTAAACAAACGGTGGTTTTATTATTGTAGCCGATATGAACTTATTCCTAACTTTAATTTCAATTTCAGTTTCTATTTTTGAATGCTCGTTTTTAACATAACCCAAACCAATGCCTTTCTCCAAGATTGGCGAAACAGTGCCACTAGTGACGTATCCAATCTTTACATCATTTTTGAAAATTTCATAGTCTTTTCTGGGGAAACCTGAATCATTTAATATAAAGGCTACTAGCTTTCGGTTAATACCTTCTTCTTTAATTTTGAGAATAGCATCTTTACCGATAAAATCATCCTTTTCCAGTTTGGTTATCCAGCCTAAAGTTGCTTCAATTGGATTGGTTGTTTGGTCGATATCATTGCCATATAAACACATTTTCTTTTCAAGCCTTAATGAATCACGCGCAGCAAGCCCGATAGGCTCGATGTTGAACTCTTTACCAGCTTCAAACACTTGATCCCAAACCTGGTTTGCATATTTATTTTCAAAATATAATTCAAATCCGGGCTCACCGGTATATCCGGTTCTGGAAATTATCATCGGTGTATCTGCTAACTTATCCTCCTTAAACCAATAAAATTTTATTGTAGACAAATCAACATTTGTAATTTTTTGTAACGTTTCCTCGGCATTTTTCCCCTGAACTGCAATTTGTGTAATTTCATCACTTGTGTCTAATATTTCACAGTCATTAATTTTATTTTTAAGAATCCATTCATAATCTTTATCTTTATTTGAGGCATTGACAACAAGCAAATAATGATCTGCAAATCGATACACT
>DAOWAQ010000216.1 GCA_030634505.1 Calditrichia bacterium | reverse complement strand
GGAATTTAAAATCTCCAATATTAAAATCTAAAAATATGCGATTAGCATTGTCGCATTCAATAGACAGGCAAACTTTAATAGATGGAATTTTAGGAGGATACGGTGAAATTGTTGATGGTCCCGTTTACTATAATCAAAAGGGTGAAAATAGATTTTTACCGCAAATGAATTTTAATGCGGCTGAAGCTGAAAGTTTATTTCACATAATTGGTTGGAATAACATCGATGAAAAAGGAATTCGAATAAAAAATGGAAATAAACTTTCAATTAAAATGCTGGTAAATAAAGAAAATAAAGAACGAATTGAAATTGCAAAAAATATAAAAGCAAATCTAAAATCTATGGGAGTTGATTTACAATTAAATTTTGTAACCTGGAAACAATTACTCTCTGCTATAGAATTAAAATCTTCGGATGCAATATTATTGACTTGGACTGACAATGATTATTATGATCCCTCATTTTTGTTTCATTCAAACGCAATTCAAGATGGTTTAAATTTTATGTCATATCGAAGCGATATTACTGATTCCTTGATAAACAGTGCACTGTTTTCCTGGGATAAAAAACAAAAAGATTATTATTGGAAAGAATTTCAAAAAGAAGTAGCTAAGGATTTACCGTGTACTTTTTTGTTTTCACAAAAAATAATTGTAGGATGCAGGAAGAAAATTCAAAATATACAAATGGATAGTAGAGGATTCTTAGTAAATATTAAAGAGTGGTGGATAGAATAGTTATACAATATTGATAAAATTAGGAGTGATAAAATGCAATCAAGGAGAAAACGCGTACTTGTTGTGGATGATGAAGAAGACTTGACGTGGTCGATCTCCAAACACCTGGCGAAAGATGTTGATAAATATGAATTGATTTGTGTGAATAGTGGCGTCGAAGCGTTGGAAGTTCTTTCGCAATTACCGGTAGATTTGGTTATTAGCGATATCCGAATGCCTGAAATATCAGGACTTGAATTGTTAACAAAAATCAAAGACGCCTATCCAAACACAAAAGTGGTCATTATGACTGCTTATGGTTCCTCGGAGGTACAGGATGAAGCAAATAAATTAGGGTGTCTTAAATATATAGAAAAACCGTTTGAGATAAATGAAATCCGACAATTAATAATCGGTTCAATTCAGGAGAAGAAGGGATTTGAAGGAACGATCTCGGAATTTCAGTTAACCGATTTAATTCAAATGAATTGTTTGGGAAGAATGACTACTGCGCTCTATATTGAGCATGAAGGCACCCGGGGAGAAATATATTTTGATGAGGGAAATATAGTTCATGCTGAATTTGAAAACCTGGAAGGAGAGGAAGCGTTTTATGAAATTCTTTCATGGGAAGGGGGAAACTTTTCGGTTGAGCGTGAAAAAATTCCAGCAAAAGAGACAATTATTAAAGGTTGGCAAAGTGTTCTTTTAGAAGGTATGCGCAGGTTAGATGAAAACTCAGCATCTTACCATGTAGAAAAAGAAGCGGACAGGAAAAAAAGATTAAAAAAGATTGATGCTCTTTTACAGGATTTAATTGATATTAACGGAATGATATTAGCCACTATCTTCGACCCTGAAGGATTTCCCATGGCATCAAAAATACATCCTTCAAAAATAAAAGAATATGATATGATTGAATTAGCGCCACTTTTTTCCAAGATGATTAAACAAATAGAAATCAATGGTGAAGAGCTAAATTTAAACGGATTGAAGGATATAATATTTGAATTTGAAAAGACATTAATAAAGGTTACCCGTTTCCCAAATAAAAAACAATTTTTGATTATCATGGCAGAAATAAAAAACAATCTCGGGGTAATCCGCATGGAAACTAAAAAGAGTCTGCACGAACTGACAAAACATATTTAATTCCCTGATAAAACATCTTATATTTATTTTACTTATTAATGATTAGTATAGAAAAAATTCTAAAAAAAACAACTCTAAAAATCATAAGTCCATTCTTTAAAAAAGGTCCAAATTCCTCCAAACAAGAAGACTGGAAAAAATTCAAAAAAGTACTGGTGTTTCGTCTGGATAATAAATTGGGAAATGCAATTTTATTATTACCTTTGGTACAATCTATTAAGCACAGCGTTCCAAACATAGAAATTGATGTTATGTATAGTTCAAATTATGCTCAAGTTTTTGAGAACCATCCGGATATTCATTCTTCAATTATTTATGATCAAAAATACTTGTTTAAAAATCCATTTCGCTACTTTACTTTGATAAAACAGCTCAGGCAAAATAAATATGATGTAGTATTTTCATCAACCAATTCTAATTCATTTTCAGTATCACAATCTCTTTTCGCAGGATTTATAAAATCTAAACTCACAGTAGGATTTGATTGGAAAGAAAGCGCAGAGTTACATACAGTCATAGTGAAGGGAAATACAAATGTTCATTACTCAGAAGCTCAGATAGATTTATGGCGGTATTTCGATGAAAATGCCATTGTGGAGAATCCGAAAATTTATTTTGTATTGGACAGCGTTCCCAAATCAGGAAAAGAAAAAATTTTGTTCTGGTTAGGCGCTACAGGTAATAAAATATTACCCAATAATCTTTTTGAAGATATTTTTTCATTCTTGAAAGAAAACAATATTGCATTTCAACTTGCAGCAGGTCCGCATGATGAACATTTGGTAAATCGATATCCATCGGTTAAAAAAGAAAAAATTGTTTTTTTAAAAGGTAGTTTAAAAGATACTGCTAAATTTTTTAAACAGTTTCAGTTAATTATCATCCCTGATACAGGACCAACACATTTAGCAGTAGCATTAGGAATTCCAACAGTTCAGGTATTTGTAAATTCAGATCCTGTTTGGTATGCATATACCGGTGATAATTTATTTTTAATAAATAAAAAATTTAAAAGGGAAGATTTTTTACATTTTGTGAAAAATCATTTAGATTAATTACAAAAATTTTAGGCTTTTTGATTAAATTTGAATAGATTGAACATTATAAAGTTCTATAGTAAATGAAATAAGAAAGTTAAATATTTGGAACAAATAAATCTTAAAAAACTGCAACAAGAGATAATCAGAGGCAGCCGATTAGCTACAGCAAGGGCGATAACAGTTATTGAAGATGAGCGAGATGGTTTTACAGACCTGCTTAATTCATTACATAAAAACATAGGTAAATCTTATAGAATTGGAGTAACCGGACCACCGGGAGCCGGGAAAAGCACGTTTACAAATCAACTGGCAAAACTGTATCGCAAGCAAAATAAGACGGTTGGAATTATCGCTGTCGATCCAACCAGTCCTTATACGGGTGGAGCCATTCTTGGTGACCGCGTACGCATGGTAGAATTAACTTCAGACAAGGGTGTGTTTATACGCAGTATGGCTACAAGAGGTAATTTAGGAGGGCTGGCTCGTCGGGCAACGGAAGTGGCAGATGTAATGGATGCTGCCGGATACGAAATTATCATTTATGAAACAGTTGGGGTTGGGCAGATTGAACTTGATATTGCTGAAGCCGCCGATACAACTATTGTTATGATTGTTCCTGAAGGTGGTGATATTATTCAGGGAATGAAAGCAGGATTGATGGAAATTGGTGATATTTTTGTTTTGAATAAAGCAGACCGACCAGGTGCTGATAGAATGCAAAAGGATCTGGAATATGTATTGCATTTGCGCAAACCGCTACTGGAATGGTATCCTAAAGTATTACAAACTCAATCACATAAAAACATTGGGATTGAAGTTGTAAAGGAAGAGATTATTAACCATGAACAGTTTTTACTTAAAGATAATCAACTGGAAATAAAACGTGATAGAAGATTGATAAAAAGAATAAGGCAGCTAGTAGAGAAAGAAATGCAGTCCTATTTCTGGAACGATAATAGAAAAAAAATATTAAACGAATATTTGTTGAATGATAAAGAATCAATGTCACCCTATGTTTTATCAGAAAATTTGTTAAAAGAATTAAAAATAAATGAATAACTTTAAAATAGATTTTTTTAGAGATTATTTAATCCGGAGGAAAAGATGTCAAATGATTTGGCTGAATTAAATGAACATAAAAGGCAGTGGATAGAAGATAAAAATAAAAAATCTAAAAATCGTGATGCGAAATTTATAACTACTTCAAGCGAGGAAGTAGAGCTGCTTGCGACTCCCGATATGCTCAAAGATTTTGATTATGAACGCGATCTCAGTTTCCCCGGAGAATATCCGTACACACGCGGTGTTCATCATAACATGTATCGTGGTAAGCTTTGGACAATGCGACAATTTGCAGGTTTTGGGACGCCGGAAGATACGAATGCACGTTTTCATTATTTACTAAAGCGTGGTCAAACAGGATTGTCTATTGCAT
>DAOWAQ010000070.1 GCA_030634505.1 Calditrichia bacterium | reverse complement strand
CTGCAATAATGAGGAGAGCTTAAATGCCTGATTTATCAGTTAATCTTGCTCGTATTCAATCACCAAATCCATTTTGGTTAGCATCGGCGCCGCCGACTAATTCAGGATATCAAGTGATGAAAGCTTTTGACGCCGGCTGGGGAGGCGCAGTTTGGAAAACACTGGGCATACCTATTGTAAATGTTTCCAGTCGTTATGGTGGAATAAATTATCGCGAAAACAGGATGGTGGGACTCAATAACATTGAGCTGATTACAGATCGTCCTTTAAAAGATAATTTATTTGATATTGAAGAGGTAAAGAAACATTTTCCTGATAATCCGGTGATTGCATCACTTATGGTGCAAAGTCGCGACGAGTGGATTCAAATAATTAAGGACGTGGAGAATGCAGGTTGTGATGGTATCGAGTTAAATTTTGGATGCCCGCATGGTATGTGTGAGAGAGGTATGGGTTCTGCCGTCGGACAGGAACCTAAAGTTCTTGAAACGATTACTTCCTGGGTGAAAGAAATAGCTACGGTTCCTGTTATAGTGAAGTTAACTCCAAATATAACAGATATAAGGGAGCCGGCACGAGCAGCCCGGGCAGGTGGCAGTGACGCCATTTCTCTTATTAATACAATTCAAAGTCTAATTGGTGTTGATATTGATAACTTCGTTCCATATCCCGTTGTTGATGGTTTAAGTTCAAACGGTGGTTACTGCGGACCTGCAATTAAACCTATAGCTTTGAATATGGTTAAAGAATGTGCAAAAGACCCGGATGTTGGAATTCCTATCTCGGGAATAGGCGGCATTGAAAATTGGCGGGATGCAGTAGAATATTTTCTTTTAGGCGCCACAAACGTACAAGTATGTACAGCAGTGATGCATTACGGATTTGGAATTATACGTGAAATGACCGCCGGACTTGAACAATATATGATTGATAAAAATTTTAATTCAGTTAGGGAAATGGTTGGTAAAGCGCTGCCAAATATAAAACCATGGGAGCATTTAAACCTGAATTATAAAGTAATCGCAAATATAAATGAAGATAAATGTATCGGCTGCCAAATTTGTTACATCGCCTGTGAGGATGGAGCACACCAGGCAATTGCTCTTGAATCATCCAATGGTAATCGTATTCCAAAAATAATCGAAGAAAATTGTGTAGGTTGCAATCTCTGCTCACTTGTATGCCCGGTTGAAAATTGTGTTACCATGGTTCGTAAAGATGATGGCACAGAGGTTGTTACATGGAAAGAACGAACCGATAAAGGAAATATTCCAACAACATGGAACGACAAACTTGCCGGTGGCGTGGGTCATTTTGTTCCAAAGCCAAAAGATGCCTTAAAAAAATAGTATTTTTATTAAACTGTGAGGATAAGCAATGAGTGAAATAACAAATCAGAAACATAAAGAATTTCTATTTCCATGCGTAGCAAATTATTATAAAGAACCTTTGGTCATTGATCGGGGTGAAGGCTGTTACCTATACAGTAAAGACGGTAAAAAATATCTTGATTTTTTTGGTGGCATCCTGACAGTGAGTATAGGACATTGTAATCCCAAAGTAACCGAAAAAATTAATGAGCAAACAAAAAAACTGCAACATACTTCCACATTATACCCGACAGAAAATATAGTTAAACTTGCAGAAAAACTTGCCAAAATTACGCCGGGTAAACTTCAGAAAAGTTTTTTTACTAGCAGCGGAACGGAAGCTGTCGAAACTGCAATTTTTATGGCACAACACTTTACCGGTAACCAGGAAATTATTGCATTACGGCATGGTTACAGTGGACGTTCATTTTTGGCTATGAGCCTGACTGCACATTCAGCCTGGCGGCATGGAGGTACACATATCGCCGGAATAAAGCATGCTGTAAATCCATATTGTTATCGCTGCCCTTTCGGATTGACTTATCCAAATTGTGATATTAAATGTGCGCAGGATATTGAAGAATTAATCCAAACAACAACCTGCGGTAAAATTGCCGGTTTTCTTGCCGAGCCGATACAGGGAGTAGGTGGTTTTATTACCGCGCCAAAAGAATATTTTCAGGTGGCAGTGCCGATTATAAAAAAATATGGCGGGGTATTTATCTGTGATGAGGTACAAACAGGTTTTGGTCGCACAGGTAAAAAAATGTTTGGCATAGAGCATTGGGAAATAGAGCCAGATATCATGACTTGTGCAAAAGGTATGGCAAACGGAGTACCAATTGGCGCTACCGTCGCCAGGACTGAGATTGCCGATAGTTTTACTGGTCTGACCATTTCAACATTTGGCGGCAACCCGGTTTCTATGACAGCAGCATTAGCAACAATCCAGACAATTGAAGAGGAAAACCTTGCCCAAAATGCTTATGAAGTTGGTGGATATCTGCGCGACGGATTGTTAGACCTACAAAAAAAATATCCGTCAATTGGAGATGTTCGCGGAATGGGTTTGATGCTAGGAGTTGAGTTTGTCGGTGATAATAAAACACCGGATCCGGGAATTGTAGCAAACCTTTTTGAAGAAACAAAAAAAGACGGTGTACTTATTGGTAAAGGTGGACTATACGGAAATGTTATACGTATCGCACCTCCACTGAATATATCAAATACTGAAGTTGACGATTTTGTAGGTGTGTTCGATGCTGCTCTGTCGCGATGCCAAAGTTAGAAGTTTTGGTGTTATTCGATTTCACTTTGATCAATATAATTCATCTGAAGTTTTGTTTTTTCATTTGAATAAACAAGATTGCCAACGAATAAATCGAAAAAGAAATATTTAAATAATATCAACTTGCCTGGGACAAACAAATTGAAATTGAATCTAAAATTAATAAAGGCACTATTGTCACAGTATTATTACCCAATTAGTAGTCAATTATAAAAATGATAAAACCCGAACAACTAATTATATTTTCATTTCTTTTTCCTTTTTTATATGCTGAGACACATTATCGTTTTAAATACTTTTTTAGCTGGTTAAAGAAATCTGAGCCTGAGATCATTGCTGATATTCCTTCCCGTATTCAAAAAGGGCACCAACTACCTGTTTTACTCATTGTAAAAGATGCTGATAAATATGAAACAGAACTAATCAATATCGAAATTCATGATCGTGAAAATTTAATATTTACTCAAGATTTAAATATACAATTAACTCAAACTTATTTTGATAAAATATTTTTTATTAATACATCTGAGATTGAAACAGGACAGCGCAATTTTAATGTAAAAATAAAATATAGAATAAAGCATAAAACAAAAACCTGTACCAACGATAATCATAGGGGGACAAAACATAAAGCTTTACCTATTTACATTAGTACTGATCCATTCCCAAATCTTGATGGATGTATTTACGGAGAAACACATAGTCACACTAACTATACATCGGATCAATTGGAATTTGGCGCTTCTTTAAAAAGCACTTCTGTTTTGGCAGGTTCTATGGGTTTAAAATTTTTCTGTGCCACTGACCATTCCTATGACCTGGATGACGAAGAAAACAATTATTTAAAAAATGACCCAACCCTTCCTAAATGGCAAAAATTTTTAGCAGAGGTTGAACAGGAAAATAATAAAAATACGAATTTTAAAATTATTGCTGGCGAAGAAGTTTCATTGCATAACTACAAAAACAAAAATATTCACTGTTTAATTTATAATTCAGAAAAATTTTATCCGGGTAATGGTGATAGTGGTGAAAAATGGTTACATCCTTTCTCTGAATTAACGATCAATAACGTTTTAGATGATGCAGATGACAAGACCCTTGTATTTGCTGCCCATCCTGTTGAACCTGTGCCCTTTTTACAAAGACTTTTAATCCGGCGAGACAATTGGCACATAGAAGATTGCAGGCATTCACGATTAAATGGATTACAATTTGCAAATGGTGGACCGCAAAAGTATTTTGAAGAAGGAAAGAATTTATGGATAAAATTGTTGCTCGAAGGTCATAAATTAACCGGATTGGCAGGAAATGATGCACATGGTAATTTTGCACGCTATAGACAGGTCAGTTTTCCCTTTATAAAAATGGAAGAAAATTATTTTCATCTATTTGGAGTGTGGCGTACAGGCGTTTACCTGGATTCATCAGCAATAAGTACGGTATCTATCCTTCAATCAATTAAAAATGGTAATTGTTTTATTACTAATGGACCTGCCCTGCAATTTAAAGCCCATTCCAATGACGGTGTGAGCTCTATGGGTAGTTTAAGTGAAAACATCAAAAGTTTAGATATTAAAGCTAATAGTACTGAAGAATTTGGCAATATAAATAAAATAGTTGTTTACCAAGGGTTAATAAGTGATAAATCTGAAAAAGTAATATTAAGTGACAAACTAAGTGAACCTAAAAACCATTATGAATTTGATTTCATTTTAGAATATCAATCAGAAAAAGGATATTATCGATGTGAAGTCGAAACAGAATTGAATAAAATAGCTTTATCAAATCCTATTTGGTACAAATAAAAAAATCGGGCTATAACACCCGATTTAATATATATTCAAAATTTAATTTTACTTATTTTTCGATTAAAAACAAAACCTGGTTAAATTCAACCGGTTGAGCATTTTCCACCATAATTTTAACAACCTTACCGGAGAAATCAGATTCTATCTCATTCATCAATTTCATTGCCTCTATAATGCATAGCGTCTGACCGGTATCTACATTTTGTCCTACATCAACATAAGCATCAGCTTCCGGTGATGGAGCCCTGTAAAAAGTTCCAACCATAGGAGAACGAAGCTCCTGATATTCTGAAGCTGCAGATGGTTCTTCAGCTGTTGCGGCATCTGCAGGAGCAGCTACCTGTGGTACCGCTGCGACTGGAGCAGCATAATTCATTACCGCCGGATTCATTGCCATAACACCATTGGAATCATTTTTACTATTCTTTGAAATTCTTAGTTTTTTTCCTTCTTCAACTATTTCTAATTCGCCTATTTCTGAACTCTCAACTAATTTAATCAACTGGCGAATCTCTCTTATATTCATTTGGCCTCCTAATAACTACGAAACTTTATTCGCTTGCAATACAGATTTAATATTTTTATTGAATTCGCTTTTATAAATTACTGAACTAATCTCATGATTACCTAATTTACTGAAATTTATATCATTAATATCATCATCGCAATATATTATTACAGGAATATCATCGTCTTTTCTGCCATCAGGCCACAACATATTTAACATTGCTTCACTATAACTATAATCTACAATTAATACCCGGGGAGCATAATTAGCCATAAATCTGACAGTCATTTCCTCAGGACTGGTTACTTTACAAACATAATTAAATGATTTCAAAAGTCTACTAGCCAAGACTCTCGCAACGCGGTTTGCATCTATTACCAGGAATTTTATTTCTTCTGAACTATCTATTTCTTGTTTTTTAATTTCATCTTTTAATTTCGAAGCTTCTAAAAGTAAACCGGTAATTCCCTCATTTATACTGAAATTTTTTATAATATGATTATCATTGAATACAAATTTGAGATCCGAGTTGCAGGCTAATTGCAAAAAGGCATCCTCTTTGATCAAGCTGCCATAGGTTGCGTGAACGACTCTGCCTTCATTAATAATTATATTTCCTACTTCTGCATGTATATTATTGAAAAACCTAAAGACTCCGGTTCTTCTTCCCTGTTCTTTTTCCTGTGCTTCATTAAAGAAAAATTCACCGGAAGTAAAACTCTGACGCATTTGTATTTCTTCAAAACGAAGATTAATTCTCGCTTGTAATTCATCCAGTAAAAATGGAGAATATATTGCATCACTGGCTCCATTTCTTAAAAAACGAGTCCCAATCTTTTTATCATCAGTAGTAACTAATCCAATCAGCGGAATATCTCTTGTATTTTCCAGTTCTTTAACCGACGACAGTAAATTTTCCAGTTTTTTTTCTTTAAGATTGTCCGCAACTAAAATCACATCCGGTGATTGTGACGTAATTTTTTTTCTAAATTCAAACAAATTATCAAATTTCAGAACTTTTTTTGCTTTCTCTTTAAGATGCTTAACCAAAGTATCAATTTCTGAATTTGACGCCCCTATTACATAGACTTTTTCCATAATATATTCTTTTTAGTTTGTATTTTATTTTATTAATTATATAAGAATTTCAAAGATTATAATATTTTTTATGTTAAATCGCAAAACGCAAATACCAAAAAACAAATAAATCTCAAATCTTAAAAACAAATGACCAAAACCTGGTAATTTTTTTGTTTGAAATTTTGTTTTTGTTATTTATTTGATATTTATATTTTGTTATTTGTAATTTTCACAACAATTCATTAATTAATTCGTTTACTATGTTCCTTAATTGTTTTCTCTATTTTGCTTGATAATACGCTGTAATTCATCAATAACCAGTTCTAGTTTTTCATCACTTAATAATGTTGTATGAAATCGTGCATGTTTTAATGATTTCTGATTTATTTCGCCGGTAATTAATGCCTCATCAAAATACGGGGCTTTTGCCACTACTTTACCTGATGGATCTATAATTTCTGAACCGCCCCAAAAGATAAATCCATCTTCAATACCTACTTTGTTACAGAACACGAAATAACTTGTAAAATTATGAGCACTAGAACTGTTTAAATTTTCCCATACCTGAATATTATCAGGTTTTCCTTTTGCTTGTATAGACCGAAGTAATCCGGCAGAACTACATAAAATTACTGATGCACCGTCCTGGGCAAGAATCATTGTAGAAGAAAAATGCCACATATCTTCACAGATAAGCATACCTATTCGACCTAATTTAGTGTCAAAAGCATGAAAACAATCACCCGCAGAAAAATATCTTTTTTCTTCAAACACACCATAGGTCGGTAAATATACTTTTCGATGTTTTGATGTAATTTTTCCGTTTTCCAGAAATAACTGAGTATTCTTGGCCTGTAAATCCCGGGTTAATTCAACCATACCAAAACTGACAGCAATATTATTACTAGCCTCAAAAATTGGTTGTAAAAATTTATCATCGCTTTTCATTGCCGCATCATATACCGCATCTTTCAAAGAATAACCTGTCAGCGATAATTCAGGAAAGATCACCAGGTCAGCTTTTTCTTTTTTAGCCTGCTGAATATATTTTAAATGTTTTTCTAAATTACTGTCCAGATCACCCAGCTTTGGCGCAATCTGTGCCAGCGCAACCTTAATTTTCTCATTATTTAACATGATTATAAATTTCTATTCCACTATCAATTAATCGGATGGTTTTGAATTTAGATAAATAATTGTCAGAATTTAAATTATATCAGAAATACGTTCAAGTGTTTGAATTTATTACTTTTTAGCATAATATCTATTTATACAGATTATGGCGGATTATATATTTTTGTACTGCCGGAGTTACCATTGATTTCCAGAGTTTATTCTCTTTTATCCGTTGGCGAATTAATGTAGAAGAGATATCTATTTGAGGAGATTTTGGAACTATTATTCTGTTTTTATATTTATTAATTAAATGTTCATCATGACCTCCTTGCCTGATTAACACCACAAATTGTGCCATTTCCATGATTTTTTCATTATCTTTCCAGAGGTGTAATTCACTAAGATTATCAAAACCGATTATATAAAATAATTCTACATTTGATAATTTCTCATATACTTTAAAATTTTTTAATGTATCAATAGTAAAAGATACATTACTGCTTTTGAGTTCAATATCACTAATGGCAAAATACGAAAAATCTTTAAGTGCTGTTTTTAATAGTTCTAACCTGATTTCGGGGGAAGTTATTTTTTTATTTGATTTTAAAGCGTGTTTATGAGCAGGAATAAAATATATATTGTCAAGACTCAGTTCATTCAAAACAGATTCGGCAACAACCAGATGTCCGATGTGAATTGGATCAAATGTACCACCGAATAATCCTATTTTTTGAATCTTAGACATCTTTATTTATCAATTTTCTGTCTTATTTTCTTCCTCTTCCTGCTTTACTTCATTTTCCAATTTCTCGATTTCAGCAAGAGATTCATCAACTTCTTTTAAAAGTTCGTTGTCTGAATATTTTTCTTTGAAGATCATAAAATTATTTTTAGCATTTTGCCATTCTTCCAGTTCCATATAGACAAGTGCTTTTCCGAATTGAGCGTCATCAGCAAATTCTGTATCGTAAAATTTATTTAATACTATATCATAATAAATAAGACTTGCCCGCAATTTTTTCATTTTTCTGTAAATCTCGGCATTGCGCCATTCTTTTTCAGCAAGTTTTTCACGTAATGATAATAGTTTTTTCTCTACATCTTCTTTCTTTTCATGTGTTGGATAGTCTTCAAGAAAAACTTGAAAATGTTTTATAGCCTGCATCGTGTATTCCTGATCCAATTCTGCTCGTGGAGAAATCTGCAAATAGCTTTCAGCCAGCATGTATTGCGCTTCCGGAACTAAAGGGCTTCGCGACATTTCTTCAATTAGCTTATTGAATTCTGCTGCTGAAATAATAAATTCATCCATTTGAAAATGGCACATACCGAGATAGTACTGTGAGCTATCTGAATAAATACTTCCCGGATAT
>DAOWAQ010000042.1 GCA_030634505.1 Calditrichia bacterium | reverse complement strand
TATTTTATCCTTAATTATTTGACTGCTGCTCATTATGCGAATCCGGGACATATTCCAGGCGCGTACCAGTTTGAACCAAAAGCATCACTTGGTACAGATCAAATGCTTAATTTGTTACCAACTGATAAGACTATCGTTGTTTATTGCTACACCGGTCAGACTTCAAACCAGGTTATGACTTATTTAAGAATGTTAGGATATGATGCAGCAAGCTTATCGTATGGTGTGAATGGTTTTGCATATCATGCGTTAGATGCTATTGGTTATCAATATAAAGTGCCAGCGCCAGGTATTTACGATTCAATTCTTACACCCTAAATTGAATTTGATCAAGATATTAGTTTAATATAATGAGCGGTGTTCTTTTTTAAGGATACTGCTCTTTATCTGAATTAATCATTTAATTGTAAAAATTTTATAATGGATGACAATCCGATGAAAAAATTAATTATTTTTGTATTAGTATTTACCAGTTTTACTTTTGCCGTCGATTTCAAAGGTAGTTTTTCAAGCGGTGTTACCATAGGAACACCATATTGGAATAAAGCCAATCTTGAGGATGACAATGTTATTGATTCCAGTAATTCATTTTTAAGAGTAGTAAACAGATTGCGGCTAAATGGAAAATTTTCAGAAAACTTCACATTTGGAATGAATGCAATCAGAAGTGATGGATTTCAGTCTGACAATAGATTGTCACGAACTAAAATTCAACAATTTTATGCTGCATATAAATTTGGATCTGGTAAAATCCAGGCAGGGCGAATGATGCCTTTTAATCGTTGGATTATGGGCTCAATCGATGGACTTTCGGTAGCATATAAATTATCAGATATGTTTTCATTTAAAGCCTTGGGTGGAATGAATGTCAGGTATGGTAAATTATATGATAGTGATAATAATTATACTGTCGGATATGGTGAACTTGGCGTTAAAATGAAAAATTTTGGTGGAAAAATAAAATTTTATAATGATGAAGATCAAACAAAAACCGGACTCGATTTTCATGGTAGGTTAAGCAAACTTCGTTTTAATAGTAGTGTCGGATTTAATATAACAGATGAAGAACTTTCTGATGGGAGTTTCGGACTTTTCTATCCTGTTAACAACAAGTTTTTAATTAGTGGTCATTATAGATTATTTAGAGCAGAAAAATGGAATATATCTGAAAAAGAAAGTATTTATTTTGAGGGATATTTAATTGAACGATTAATGCTGGGATTAAATTATAAAATATTTGATGGATATACTTTGGATATGCGGCAAATGATAGCATTAACCTCAGAGCGAAATAATTATATTTCATACTTAACTTTTTCGGGAAAATATTTTCATGTGGGCGCAAATTACATGACAGGTGATTCTGAATATCAAAGGATGGGATTGTCTATTGGAGGAAATTATTCACCAATGAAAGATTTATTTTTAAGTGCCGGTGTTTCTCCTGTGGATTATCTGTTTTATGAAGAAGAAGATCATATACAATCAACAGCAGTATATTTTAGAGCAAAGTATAAAATAATTAAGTCATTGGGATTGCGTTTGAATTTTAATTATTATAATAATAACAATGCTCTTAATGAAAATATACGCGGTGGATTAAATATTACATATTATTTTGGGAACTAGAGAAATGAAAAAATTAATCATACTTTTCCTGATTATTTCCGGGACATTATTTGCATTATCTCTTGATTGGGAATCCGATTTGGTGTTTTCACACAAATACCATGCTGAAGAAGCTGGTGCTGAATGTAGTGATTGTCATGGCAAAGTAGCAGAGAGTATTAAAGGTGCAGATGATTTGCTTCCTGAAATGGAAACTTGTTATTCCTGTCACGATGAAGACATGGATTGTGAAAGTTGCCATTTACAGGGTGAGGATCCAATTATTTTGCCGCGAATAGATACATATTCAGCAAAATTTAATCACAAAATTCATGCAAAAAATGAAATTGATTGTGCAAAATGTCATTCACAGGTGATTAATAAAGAAAAAGTTAATTCGGGATTGCATTTACCGGTTATGAATAATTGTATGGCTTGCCATGATACTCCCGATGGAATTAGTGGTTGCTATTCATGTCATACACACAATAACAATCTCGTTCCTCAGGATCATGTTGTATCCTGGAAAACAGAGCACGGATTGTATAGTGAATCTGAAACAACCTGTCAAAGTTGCCATACAGAATCTTATTGTATCGATTGTCATCAAGGTGAAAATTCATTTTCTCAAAGTCACACGGCAGATTTTATTATCACACATGGAATGAGTTTTCTGGTAAGGGAAACTGATTGTGAAACCTGCCATCAAAGTATAGATTATTGTGTTGAATGTCATGTACATGTGAATTACATACAACCACCAAGTCACATGTTGATCAATTTTAAATCAGATGCTAGTGATTACGATCCTACATTACATGCTGAAGAAGCAAGAATGAATTTTGAAACTTGTCCTGTATGTCACCAACCCGGTGATGATTTATGGGTAGAGAAATGTATTGACTGTCATAATTAACTAAAAATAAAAAATATACCATTTCTTAAAATTCAAGCAGGACTGTTAATTGGTCCTGCTTTTTTTATGTTTCAAATGCTTGTATTTATTATCCTCTAAATTGAATTTGATAAAAATATGGCTAATCATTATCTCTAATGTATAGATTTCTATCTTGTAATAATGATACGAAAGTTCTAAATTTAATTACTGATTTATTAAGGCAATCACTTGTTTTGCCTTTCTTGATTTATGTTCAGATATTTAAATATTGATAGTGAATTAGTCTACCAATTGTGGTCGATTTCCATTAAAAGGAGGTAATTTGTTTAAGAAAGTCTTAATTGCTAACAGAGGTGAGATTGCCTTACGAATTATCAGAGCCTGCCAGGAATTAGACATTCCAACAGTTGCAGTTCATTCTGAAGCCGATACAGATGCACTACATGTTCGATTCGCAGATGAAGCAATATGTATTGGTCCTCCACCCGGATATGAAAGCTATTTAAACATGGTAAGGATTATTTCTGCAGCAGAGATTACCGGCGCAGATGCAATTCACCCGGGTTATGGATTTCTGGCAGAAAATGCAGAATTTGCAGAGATCTGTGCTTCATGCAATATTAAATTTATCGGAGCCACTGCAGATAACATTCGAAGAATGGGAGATAAAGCAGAAGCAAAAACCACGATGAAAAATGCTGACGTTCCTGTCGTTCCCGGAAGTGATGGCATTTTAAAAGATTTAAATGATGCAAAAAAACTGGTAAAAGAAATCGGATATCCTATTATGTTAAAAGCTGTCGCAGGTGGTGGTGGAAAAGGAATGCGTTTTGTGGATTCTGACACTGAACTTGAAATGAATTATATGATGGCAAGTGCGGAAGCAGAAGGTGCTTTTGGAAATGCGGATTTGTACCTTGAAAGATTTATATCCAATCCAAGACACATAGAAGTTCAAATAATGGGGGACAAATTTGGAAATGTTGTTCATTTTGGTGAAAGGGAGTGTTCGATTCAGCGGAGACATCAAAAATTACTGGAAGAAGCGCCTTCTCCTGTAGTCGATGCAGAACTAAGAGCAAGGATGGGAGAAGTGGCGGTTCAAGGGGCTAAAAATGTGAACTATGAAGGAGCCGCTACCATAGAATTTTTACTTGATGAAGATAAAAATTTCTATTTTATGGAAATGAATACCAGAATTCAGGTAGAGCATCCGGTGACAGAAATGGTTTATGGATATGATTTGTTAAAAGATCAAATACGGGTGGCAGCCGGCGAAGAGCTGGGATATGAACAAAAAGATATAAAAATTAACGGGCATGCCATTGAATGCAGAATTAACGCTGAAGATTGGCAAAGAAATTTTATGCCAAACCCCGGGACGGTTGAAAACATTCATTTTCCCGGAGGTCCTGGAATCCGTGTTGATACTCATATTTATTCTCAATACAAAATACCTCCATTTTATGATTCTCTTATTGCAAAATTAATCGTCCACGGAAAAAACAGGGATGAGGCAATAAAAAGAATGAGGAGAGCTTTGAATGAATTTGTAGTTGAGGGAGTTAAAACAACAATTCCGTTTCATAGTCGACTAATTGAAAATGAGGATTTCCAAAAAGGTAATTTTAATACCGGATTTCTAGATAATGTAAAAATAATAGATTAATTGGAGGAAAAATGAATATTCCTGAAAATTTGAAATATTCCAAAGAACATGAATGGATGGCAGTTGAAGGTGATACAGTTACAGTTGGGATTACAGACTATGCACAAGGAGAATTGGGAGATGTAGTCTTTGTAGAACTTCCGGGTGTTGGAGATACTTTTGAAATACAGGATGCATTTGGCACCATTGAGGCTGTCAAAGCGGTTTCAGATTTATATTGTCCTGTAACCGGCGAGGTGGTTGAAATTAACGAGTCATTAGAAGATGCTCCCGAAACAGTAAATAGTGATCCTTATGGTAAAGGTTGGATGATAAAGATTAAAGTAGATAACATTGCTCAGTTGGATGATCTGTTGGATGCTGATGCTTACAAAGAACTCTTAGGTTAATAACATATTAGTTGGATTTGAATTATGCCCACGATTTTAATTGCTGAAGACAATAATGAAATGCGGGAGACTTTGGAGCAACTTTTCACATTTTATAAATTTTCAGTGATTACGGCAGAAAATGGTAAAATAGCAGTTCAAAAATCTCAGAACGATAATCCCGATGTTATACTCTTAGATGCTCACATGCCCGTAATGGACGGATTTACTGCATGTAAGAAATTAAAGGGAAATAAAAAGACTAAAGAAATTCCTGTTGTATTTCTTTCTGCCAAGTATATCGAGGCAGATAGTAAAATTACTGGTTTAGAACTTGGTGCTGACGATTATTTGTTAAAACCTTTCAATTCAAAAGAACTTGTCACACGCATAAATGCAATTCTTCAAAAAAATCAGGTTTTAAAAGAATTACGTGTAAATAATGAAGAATTATTTTTTTCAAACTTGACTATTAATGAAAAATTAAAGCAACTGAAAGAATCCAATCTTGAAGTTTCTAAAAAGGATTTGACAGATTCTCTTACCGGATTATATAATAATAGTTATTTTTTATTGCGCTTGAAAGAAGAATTTAACAGGTCTACCAGGTATAATATTTATCTTACGGTAATTCTAATTGAAATTGATGATTTTAAACAGATTGTTCAAAATTATGGAAGTCAATTGGGTGATTATATATTAATGAAAATGGCGAATATTATTTTAAATAACACCAGGGTCGTCGATATATCAGCAAAATACACAAATGGAACATTCAGAATATTATTACCGCAAACAGAATCTCGGGGAGGTCAGATTGAATCTGAAAAATTGAAAAATGCTCTGGAATCTGAAAACTACAAAAATGAACAATTGGCAGACCTAAATGATATAAAGAGAAAAAGAAAAATTGATTTGGAAAAGGTAACAATAAGTATGGGAGTTGTTACTTTTCCAACAAATAAAGAGATTCATTCTGAAAATGATTTATTGAAATTAGTAAAGAAAGAATTATCTATTGAAAAAAGCAATAAAAAAAGATTCATTGTAAAATCTGAAAAGTGATGCCTTTAGTTAAAATATTTATTATATTTACTGGACTTAATTGAAAATGAAATCCAAACTGGAGATGTAAATGGCGGGAAAAATTCTAATTGTTGATGATAATCCCAGTGTTTTAAAATTATTAAACATAAGTCTATCAAAAGCCGGTTATAATATCGTTGAAGCTGATAATGGAGAAACAGCTTTTGAGGTTACAAATAAAGAACATCCTGATCTTATTATTTCTGATATTATGATGCCTCAAATGGATGGAATTGAGTTATGCTGGATGATACGTGAAAACTCTGAAGTACCGCTTGTGCCGTTTATCTTTTTAACATCGTTTGATGATTCTGAAATGGAAATTCGGGGTTTTAGGGCTGGAGCGGATGAATATCTCAGTAAGCCGATCGATAGAAAAGAACTTCTTGAAAGAGTAGAGGAATTACTTGAAAGAACAGGAAAATTAAAAACAATTGAAGACACTACTGAAACAAAAAAAGCGTTCTCCGGAGATTTAACTGATCTCAGTATAGTTGAATTAGTGCAAATGTTGAATCTGAATAAGAAATCAGGAATACTTCGCATTGAAGGTGAAAATAATGGAGAGATTTATTTAAAAAATGGTCAGTTATTTGGTGCAAAAACTTCAACTAAAACTGGTGAAGAAGCGGTTTATGAACTGGTAATTTTAACTGAAGGAACTTTCAATTTTGAACTATCTGACAAAGAAGTAGATCAAAACATTAAAAACAGCACGATGAATGTTATCATGGAAGCTTGTAGAATCATGGATGAAAATAGACATTTTAACGAATAAGATGGTTGAAAATAATAATAATAATAGTTAAATTTACAGACTTTGTTTAAATAATTGGGCCAGTAGCTCAGTTGGTAGAGCAGCGGCCTTTTAAGCCGTTGGTCGAAGGTTCGAATCCTTCCTGGCTCACAAAGATAAGCCTCGTAAAAACATAGATTTACGAGGCTTCTTTATTTTATAGTGGTTTTGAATAATTACTATTTTAGGCATATATTTGGCGTTAAGAAAATTTACCATCCAATTTTTTAATAATAATTTGTTTATATTAAGCAGTCAGGTGTGAATTCTTTCAACCATTTTAAGACTGCTGTGACCAAGTATCTCTTAAAGAGACATAATATCTCCACCATTCATTAAACAATGTGAAGCAAAAGTATGTCGTAGATCATAAAATCTAAAATCCTTTCTTATCGAGATGGATTGTTTGCCAGACATTAAGAAGCCAGGGATGGGTTGCTCATTGTAATAATTACTTGTCTAATAGTATAAACTATGAGTTATATAAATTATGGGTCAACGATATATTTTCGAGATTACTATAGTTTGATACGATCCCTTGTAATTTATTTTAAAAAATTTTGACATAATTATTTTAATTTGTATATTTGTATAGACAATTAAACAAATAGATTGGATGAGGTTAAATGATAATTGATAGAAGCAGTCCGATTCCCCAATATTTTCAATTACAAACCTGGTTGATTGAGCAAATTGAACAAGGTGTGTTTAAGCCAAGTGATAAAATTCCAACCGAGGAAGAACTGGCGCAAATAACTGGTTTAGCACGGGCAACAATTCGGCAAGCTATTCAAAATCTCGTCAACTTAGGTTATTTATCTCGAAAAAGAAGACTTGGAACTTTTGTTTTAAACAGAGAAATAGAAACTGATAAGCGAACTATTATAGGAATTTTAATACCAGATATTCGAAGGGGTTATGCCCCAGAACTTGCACGTGGTGCAGAAGATGAAGCCGCAAGAAGTAAACACAGCCTTATTTTATGTAATACAGATGATTTGTTTGTAAAAGCTGATTTCCACGCAGATCGTTTGATAGATAATAATGTTGGTGGTGTCATTTTTGTTCCAACTGCTGCTTCTGATGAAAAAAATCGTCTTATTGTCGAAAAATTTATCCGGAAGAACATACCTGTTGTTCTTGCCGATCGCTCAATTCCAGATTTAAATGTTGATTTGGTTACTACCGACAATTTCGATGGAGCATACGAAATTACAAAATATTTAATACTTAAAGGCCATCAAAGAATTGCTATAACTTTAAGTACTCTTTTCAGCACGGAAAGACAAAGATTAGAAGGGTATAAAAAGGCACTTACTAATTATAAAATACCTATAGATCCTACTCTAATACTAACCGATAATGGGCCTTTTAATGAGAAACAATATTTAAAATTTGCACATACTCTATTAAAACAAAAAAATAATGTTACAGCTGTATTTGCAGGGCATGATAGAATTGCACTCTTATTTTATTCAGCTGCTAATCAGCTAGGATTGTCTATACCAGAAGATATTTCAATAGTCGGATACGATGACTTGCACTTTACTACCGTTGCACTTACTACGATGCATCAGCCTATATACGAAATGGGACAGGAAAGTATGAGATTAATAATGTCGAGAATTTCTGGAGATATTAAAGAATCTAAGGAAATTATTTTAAAATCATATTTGGTAGAAAGATGTTCCGTTCTGCCATAAGTATTAAATGAAAATTTTATATTTGATGAACATTATTCAAAATTTAAGGAGGTAAAATGAAAGCGGTAACTCTCTTTGCAGACTGGGATCCGAAACCTGATTTCGTGCTGGGTTCAAAGGACATCGAAGGAAAATTAACCTATTTAGGCAGCAAGGTGTGGCGAAATCCACGTACGGAAATTATAGAAAAGGAAGTTCCAACTCCAGGCCCAACAGAAGTTTTAATGGAAGTACAATCTTGTGGAATATGTGGTAGCGATGTCCATATGCGCCAAAGTGATGATGAGGGTTATATTTATTATCCCGGATTAACAGCATTTCCTGCCACTTTAGGTCATGAATTTTCCGGAAAAGTTGTTGAAGCAGGGAAATTAGCGATTAACAAAAGAACTGGAAAAAAATACGAAACAGGTGAAGCCGTTTGTGCCGAAGAAATGATATGGTGTGGAAGTTGTAAACCTTGTGCAGATGGTTACCCCAATCATTGTGAAAATTTACAGGAGCTAGGTTTTTCCATCGATGGTGCTTATGCAAAATATATTAAAGTTGATGCACGGTATCTTTGGAGTTTAGAAGAATTGCGCGCAAAATATGGTGAGGAAAAAATGTGGCTATTGGGCAGTCTTGTTGAGCCAACATCTGTTGCTTATAATGCAGTTATCGAGCGGGGCGGCGGAATAAGAGCAGGCGAAAATGTGGTCATACTTGGAGGTGGTCCCATTGGAGCAGCAGCTTGTGCAGTCCTTCGTCAATCCGGTGCGGCAAATGTGATACTTTCTGAACCATCAGCTCCCAGAAGAAAAATGGCTCTCAGTATGGGGGCAACTCATGCGATTGATCCTATGAGTGTAAATGTTTCAGAAGCTGTACTAGACATTACCAAAGGAGTAGGTGCAAAAATTATACTTGAAGCAACGGGATTACCAAGTATTGTATGGTCGGATGTTGAAAAAATTATCTGGGAAGGTCGAGCAGTTAATACCGCGGTAGTTGTAGTTGCACGTGCAGATGACAGAATACCGCTCAATGGAGAAGTTCTTCAGGTGAGAAGAGCAAGTGTGGTAGGATCCCAGGGTCATTCAGGCCATGGCACCTTTGCAAATGTTATTAGTTCAATGGCAGCAGGGATGGATGTTTCACCCTTGATAACAAAAAAAATCAGTTTGGATGAGGCGGATGAAAACTGTGTGATGCTACAAACCGATAGAGACGAGGTAAAAATTACAATAACTGATTTTCAATAGGAATCAAACTATTCTTTAAAGGAGCAAATAATGTCAAAGTGGTTAACCACAAATAGAAATGATCTGTTTTTTGAAGATACTTCCGTTGGAAGATTAAAGAAAAAAATCTGGGAAGCGTCCGATGAAGAAATCTCAAAAATATTAGACGATTACGAAATCCCTTCTAAGTCCGAATTAAGTAAACCAGGAACATATATACAAACAACAATTAGAAAAAATGTTGTTGAAAATCGCAAAAAGAATGATATCCTATTTATTCCAATCGGATGTACCGAACTGCATGGGCAACACACGGTCACAGCTCTGGATACATTTATGGTTACGCAGATTCTTGAAGGAGTACGCAGGTTTACAGCTAAACGCGGAAATCCTGTTAATCTTACATGGACTCCGTTGAATTTTGGTGGACATCCACACCATCATGTGGGTATGCCAGGTACGATTCACTTAGAAGATGAAGTATTAAAAAGACTCTTAATTGATGTCATGTTAGGATTTTGGAATGATGGATTTCGAAAAATAGTACTTATAAATAATCATGGTCATCAATGGTTATTGGAGGCGGCAATACAAGAATTACAAAAGACATGGAATCTACCGGGAATATTTCGTGTGATAGATTGGCATCGTGCTGTACGGGAATTTTTTAGAACCAAAGATCGTGGTGGTGACTGGGATGATAATTTTGTTCATGCAGATGAGGCTGAAACTTCGGTTATGCTTTTATTAGAGCCTGAATATGTAGAAATGAATTATGCTGAAGAAACAAAAGTTGAGGGTTATTTACCCGATGGACACTTCGATAAAGCTGTTGATCCTTTTGCTCGCCCAAGCAAATGGTCT
>DAOWAQ010000237.1 GCA_030634505.1 Calditrichia bacterium | reverse complement strand
TGAACTGCAATTTGTGTAATTTCATCACTTGTGTCTAATATTTCACAGTCATTAATTTTATTTTTAAGAATCCATTCATAATCTTTATCTTTATTTGAGGCATTGACAACAAGCAAATAATGATCTGCAAATCGATACACTAATATATCATCCACGATACCGCCGTCTTTGTAACACATCGCAGAATATTGCACTTGCCCAATTTCTAAATCTGAAGCATCATTGATTGTAATTTTCTGAACCATTTCCTGCGCTTTTTCACCCCAAACTTCAATTTCTCCCATGTGTGATACATCAAATACCCCGACTGTTTCTCGCACCCGTCTGTGTTCATCACGGATACCATGATATTGAATGGGCATCTCGTATCCTGCAAATTCAACCATTTTAGCACCAAGCTTATGATGAATATCATTTAATGCAGTTTTTTTCATTTTTTAAATTTCTCCTATTTTTTCAAGCCGCAGTCAAATCAAATTTCTAATGCTGTAATTCCTTCTTTAAAAATTGTCCTGTATAGGATGACTTACTTTTTACAATATCTTCCGGTGTTCCGGTTACAATTATTTTTCCACCGGCATCTCCACCATCGGGACCTAAATCTATAATCCAGTCTGCTTGTTTAATAACATCAAGATTATGTTCTATAACAATCACTGTATTTCCTTTATCCACCAACTTATTTAATACATCTAACAACATATTTATATCTTCAAAATGCAATCCTGTTGTTGGTTCATCTAAAATATAAAATGTTTTTCCGGTTCCGATTTTCGATAGTTCAGTTGCCAATTTAACCCGTTGCGCCTCCCCCCCTGAAAGTGTTGTTGCCTGCTGACCTAAATGAATATATCCAAGTCCCACTTCGGACAAGGTCTGAAGCCGTCTTCTTATTACAGGTATGTTCTTAAGAAAATCCAATGCTTCCTCCACTGTCATATCTAAAATATCCGCAACATTTTTCCCTTTATAGGCGATTTCCAGTGTTTCCCGGTTATACCTTTTTCCTTTACAGACTTCACATTGTACATAAACATCGGGGAGAAAATGCATTTCTATTTTTTTAATTCCACCACCTTCACAGGCTTCGCACCTGCCACCCTTAACATTAAAACTGAATCTGCCGGGTTTATATCCACGGATCTTTGATTCAGGCAACAAAGCAAACACATCACGAATTGGTGTGAATAATCCCGTGTAGGTTGCAGGATTTGATCTTGGCGTTCTTCCTATTGGAGACTGATCAATATCTATAACCTTATCAATATTTTCTAAGCCTTCTATCTGTTTATGTTCAAGTGGGTGTTTTTTAGATTTATAAAAATGTTGAGATAATGCGGCAAATAGTGTTTCATTTACCAGTGTGCTTTTACCTGACCCTGAAACCCCGGTAACACAAATCAGTTTTCCGAGGGGAAATTCAGTCGATACATTTTTTAAATTATTACCCCGGGCATTGAGAATTTTTAATTTTTTTCTATTTCCTTTCCTTCTATTATTTGGAACAGGGATAGCTTTTTTTCCGCTTAAATAGGCGCCTGTTATAGATTTTTTAGATTGTTTTAGCTTTCCGGGTGTACCAGCAAACACTACTTCTCCACCATGTTTTCCGGCGCGCGGTCCCAAATCTATAACATAATCAGACTTTTCAATTGTATCTTTATCATGTTCTACAACCAACACAGTGTTTCCCAGATCACGTAATTTATGCAAAGTCTCGATCAAACGAGAATTATCTTTTTGGTGTAACCCGATACTCGGTTCGTCTAATACATACAATACGCCAACAAGTTGTGCGCCAATTTGTGTTGCCAGGCGAATGCGTTGCGCTTCTCCTCCGGACAAAGTACCAGCAGCTCTGTTCAGTGAAAGATACTCCAATCCAACATTTACCAGGAAAGTCAATCTTTCGCGAACTTCTTTGAGAATCTGGTGAGCTATGATTTGTTCCTGTTCATTCAAATCCAGATGATCAAAAAAATGATGAATTTCTTTAATGGAAAGTGAAGTCAAATAATGAATGTTTTTTTTGTTTACTGTGACGGACAAAGCTTCTTTTCGTAGTCGTGCCCCATCGCATTCTTCGCAGGGGATATTGTTCATAAATCCTTCAATCCAATCCCGGATATATTGTGAACGGGTTTGTCGGTATCGTCGTTTCAAATTATTGATGACCCCTTCATAACGACTCATCCATTCAATCTGTCCATTCTCCCGCTTGTAAACCAATTTTATTTTCTTTCCGGCTGTTCCGTATAGAATAACATGGCGTTGATCTTCAGATAGTTTTTTCCATGGAGTATTAAGGCTGAAATTCATTTCTTTCCCAACACTTTTTAGCAATTCATAATTCCAACCTTCCTGCCGTTGCCTTTCCCCTAATGGCGCTAAAGCTCCTCCCCTTATGGATAGATCATCATTTTTAACGATTAATTTCGGATCGATCATGGTTATGGTACCCAAACCATCACAGTTGGGACAGGCTCCAAAGGGACTGTTAAAAGAAAACATTCGAGGCGCCAAATCTTCATAAGATATATTACAATGTACACAAGCAAAATGTTCTGAAAACAATTTATCTTCATTTTTATCGGGTCGATTAATAACCACCATCCCAGCTGCTTGTTTTAATGCCAATTCAACAGAATCTGTTAATCGCTTCCTCACATCCTTTTTAACAACCAAACGATCTACTACCAAATCAATATCATGCTTTTTGTTTTTTTCTAAAGTAATTTCACTGTCCAAAGATTTGATTTCGCCATCCACCCTTGCCCTGACATAACCATCTTTTCTGAATTGATTAAATACTTCTTTATACTCGCCCTTACGTCCTCTAACCGCTGGAGCCATGACCTGAATTTTAGTACCTTCCGGTAAATTTAAAATAGCATCAACAATCTGCTGTACTGTTTGTCTCTCAACAGTTTTGCCACAATTATAACAATGAGGGTGACCCACACGGGAAAACAGCAATCTTAAATAGTCATAAATTTCGGTGACAGTTCCAACAGTGGACCTGGGATTACGATGTGTGGATTTTTGTTCGATTGAAACTGCCGGTGATAACCCATCAATATAATCAACATCCGGTTTTTCCATTAACCCCAAGAATTGGCGAGCGTATGCACTGAGTGATTCAACATATCGTCGTTGACCTTCAGCATATATTGTATCAAATGCCAGGCTGGATTTTCCCGAACCGGAAAGTCCTGTAATTACTACAAATTTGTCACGAGGAATCTCAACATCTATATTTTTAAGATTATGTTCTCGTGCACCTTTAACTAATATCGAATTTTTCTTTGGCATTATAATATTTTAATTCTTAGTGATAGGTTTTAATTTACAAAGTGAAGTTTTTCTTTCCAATTATGAAATTGATATTATTAAAATTTATTCCGTTTGTTTATTTAATTTTAATTATTTTTTTGAAATTCGCTTTAATACTTTAAGAATAATTAAAAAAATCTATAACATTCTTGGGCAGGAAATTCAAACATTGGTGAACAGATTTGAGATAGCTGGAACTAAATCTGTAATTTGGAATGGAAAGAATTCAACGGGTAAATCAGTTAGCTCAGGATTATATTTTTACCAGTTTCAAGCTGGTGATATAATTAAAAATCGTAAAATGATTTTGATGAAATAGTATGTAATTACATTTTTTCAACAACCTGTAAATTGACTCAATAGTTTTCCTCGAGAATAACACACTGCAAAATCATTAGTCAATACATAAAATTTTTCATATCTATTTAATGTTTTACAAATCTATTTTTAAAATAAATTGAATAAAATTTAATTTGAATTGTCTAATCATAAAAAAGGAGATACATAAATTAATATAAATTTTTAACAATCATTTATTTATTGAGAGGAGACGTTATGCGAACCAATTATTTTAAGCTTTTCATATTGACATTAATTATTTCGAGTTTACTCATTGCTTCGAGCTTGGCACAGCCACCGGGAAAAAGAGGCGGGCCAAGTCCGGGAATGGAAGGAAGATTTTTAGACAGAATTCCGGATATCACTGAGAAACAGAAAGAAAAAATTAAAGAGATAAGAATTGATC
>DAOWAQ010000359.1 GCA_030634505.1 Calditrichia bacterium | reverse complement strand
TATTATTAAATTAAGTCCTGTTTTTTTAGGATTTATACAAGGAGAATTGTAAATGAATACTGTTACGAAAAAAGACGTTGCGAAACGTACAGCAAAAGCCCTAAATGAAAAAATATATACAACAGAGAAATTTGTTGATTCAATTTTTACAGTCCTAAGAGAAATATTATCTGAAGCCGATCCGGAAATTCGCATTGAAATTCGAGATTTTGGTGTTTTCGAAGTGAAAAAAACAAAGCCAAAACCTAAGGCTAGAAATCCAAGAACCGGCGAAATAATTTATGTACCCGCTAGAAGAAAAACTCATTTTAAGGCCGGTAAGCTTTTAAAAGATGTTTTAAAAAATCCCATAACTGATGATGATTAGTAATTTCTGCTTTTCTTCTGTTCAATTACCCTCGCAATAAATAATATATTAATTTTTAAATACCGCATTATTAGCAAACTTTAAAATTGATTAACATTTGATTCTGTAATAAATTTCGGTACAATAAATAGTTATGAGAATTTTAGCCTTAGATATTGGAGAAAAAAGAATAGGTCTTGCTGTTTCTGATGAATTAAGATTATTTGCCCATCCACTTGAAACTTTGAAATGGAGAGGTATTGACAATCTAATTGATTCCTTGAAAACTATAATCGAAACAAAAAAAATATCTGAATTGGTAATTGGCATTCCGTACACGTTAAATAGTTTAAAGTCAAGAAAAACTGAAGAAGTTTTAAAAATTAAACAAAAAATTTTAGATAATATAAATATAATAATTCATGAAGAAGATGAAAGGTATACAACAAAATTGGCAGAACAGGCCTTGATAAATGTTGGTAAAAAACCAAGTAAAAACAGAAATATAATTGATCAAATTGCTGCAACATACATACTACAGTCTTATTTAGACAGAACAAAAAGAGTTAATAATGAATAGATTGTTAGAGGGTTTATATGAGTAAAGTCAAAATTGCATTGGTTGGTGTAGGAGGTATTTCTCAGGTCGTAAGGATACCATCACTTAAAAAAAATGAAGAGGTTGAGTTAGTTGCTTTATGTGACGTTGATGAGGCAAAAGTCAGTTTTATCGCAGATAAGTACAATATCCCAAAAGTATATTTTGATATTCAAAATTTAATAGCCAAAGAAAAATTAGATGGTGTTTTAATTTGTACTCCAAATAATCTTCATTACCCTATGGCACTGGCAACTTTAGATGCTGATATTAATACATTAGTCGAAAAGCCGATTGCATTATCAGAGGAACAAGTTAAAAAGATGGTAGAAAAGGCAACAGAGAAAAATATTCACATTGTTTGCGGTATGCACAACCGATTCAGAAAGGATGCAATTATATTAAAGGATTTTCTAATTAAATCTGAAATTGGAAAACCATTTTATATAAAAGCTGGTTGGTTAAGGAAATGGGAGAAAGGAATTCAAAAGGGATGGAGCGCAGACCCTAAAATTTCCGGTGGGGGGGTAGTAATGGATTTAGGATTGCAATTAATCGATCTTGCACTCTGGTTGTTAAATATGCCAAAGGTTATAAATGTTCGTTCTAATTTTTATACAATTAATCAAGAGTACAAAGTTGAAGATTCAGCTCTAATAATTCTTCAAACTGATGAAAATGTGATTATTACTATTGAAACAGCATGGCGTATGCATCTGGAAAATGACCTTTTATACACTCATGTTTTCGGATCACAAGGTGGAGCATTTTTGAATCCTTTAAGAATAAATAAAGAACTACATGGGAATTTGGTAAATGTGACGCCAATTCAATCAAACAAAAATATTGATATGTTTACAAATGCTTTTGAAAGTGAAATAAATAATTTTGTAGATGTAATCAATGGAAAAGAACAAGCGATTACTCCAGGTTCAGATGGCGTTTATTTAATGAATATAATAGATGCAATATATAAATCAGCTGAATTGGGAAAACAGGTTGATTTATAGATTTGAAATACAAAAAAAAGATATCTTAATAGTAACTTCAGCTTTATTTTTTTCTTTTTCATATCCAACAAGTCCGTTTTCATTTTTTATTTATTTTGCATTTATTCCATTAATTCGAAGATTAGAATTTAGCGGTAGTCACAGAGAAGCATTTAAAGTTGGCTTTATAGTTGGTCTAATTGTAAACTCGTTGGTTTTTTACTGGATAGTATATTATAAGTTTAATAGCTACTTATTAATAATAATATTGAATCCAATTCAATTTGCTATTTTTTCTTATTTATACTCTCATTTAAAGATATTTACTTCAAAAACAAGATTAATAATTTTTCCATTTCTTTGGACATTTTTAGAATTTATAAGAGAATTTGGCGATCTTGCTTTAAACTGGTTAAACATTGGATATACTCAAGGGAATTTTTTAAATCTAATTCAATTCACTGACATAACCGGATTAAATGGAGTTGTATTTTGGATTTGTATAACTAATGTAATTATTTATAATCTTATTTATAAAGTGTTTCGATTAAAATATGTCTTAATAAATTATATAATTTTAGCATCGTTATTTGTCTTACCTTTAATGTATGCCCACTATCAGATTTCTGAAAAAAAGAATAAAAACGGAATAATGGCGTCTTATGTTCAACCAAATGTTAAATCAATATATAAATGGAATAATTCTAATCTAAAGGAAAATATTAACATCTTAATTGAAGAAAGTGAAAAATTGGAAGTTGAGCCCTATAGCTTAATAATCTGGCCTGAAACAGCACTGCCAATCGCACTTCAGAAACTTGGAAATAAAACGAATATAACACAATTTTTAAAAGATAGAAATACGCATATTTTAACCGGGATATTGTATGACAGCAGTATAAGTGATTTAAAATACAGATATAATAGTTCCGTTTTATTCAGCTTTGATAATAAAAAAAACTCTGTTTATAATAAAATTAAATTGGTTCCTGCAGAAGAAGTTTTGCCATTTATTCAGTTATACAGTTTAGTTATCCCATACAAATATCTTCAACATTTTTATAATAAAGGTGAAGTAAAAACAGTTTTTAATGCAAATTTAAATATATATAAAACAGAATTTATAAATCAAAATTGGATATCAACTGAAAAATCTGAAGTCACAACGGCAATAAAATTTTCAACGATTATTTGTTTTGAATCATCATTTCCGTCATTTGTCAGGGATTTCATCCTCAGTGGAGCTGAATTTATTGT
>DAOWAQ010000322.1 GCA_030634505.1 Calditrichia bacterium | reverse complement strand
AGATTTCGATAATAATGCATCGGAATCAGTAGAAGCGTATTTTGCTGTTTGAGGCGAGCCACTATTAATAAAGTAGTTATCCTCTTTTTTAATAATTTGCAGATTTTTCTCATGCCCCGAAAGATACATTAAAGAGCGCCTATGGGTAATAATATCTTCTAAATCTTTTCTAATATTTTCATAATTTTCATTAATAATATCTTTAGAAGTGCCAATATTTTGTCTATAGCTCGGGTAAAGACTTCCCAGTATGGGAAGTGGCAGGTATAGGTTTTTATTGTAATCTGTCAAAGGAAAAAGATGTTTCCTAAATGACTGGTGCCCTCCATATTCTCCTAATGAGTACACCGGAAAATGGCCGGTGATTAAAATGTTTTTATCTGTATTTTCGTCAATAATATCTTCCAGTTCTTCTTTAAAATCGGCAGTGGTAGATATTTTACAATCAGCATCTGCCGGTCCGGGTTTATCATAAGGATGATTCCACCATTGCGTGTTTATTGTTACTAACAAGATGTGTTCATTTAATTCAAAAACCTTTGGACCGGGACAACCTTTCTTTATTGCCCATTTAACATTTTCGAATTTGAATGATTTTACCAGTTTCTCCAGAGCGCGTACTGTCTTCAATCCTTTTTCACCGGAATCCGCCCAATCCCGATCACCCGGTATTATAATTATTTCACTCTGTTTTAGTTCTGCAACAGATTCCAGCATTGTTTTTATTCGAATCGAATCAGATGAACTATTCTTTTTAGAATGCCTGCCTTTAATTATATCGCCATTAATTATTAAAGTAAAGGGTTCTGGTTCGGATGAGAGTAGATCTTTAAATTGATTAAAATATTCCGTATTCTTTTTAATATCTGCCGTATTAGCCGTTAAATACACATGATAATTTACTTGAGAAAAAGCAGTGTTTAACATTAAAAAAAATAGAAAAAATACTGCTAATTTTCGATTCAAAGAACTGTTTCCCATTTTAATTTCCTTTTTATGACGTAAAATATTTTGTTGGCAAAAAATCAAAAACAGGATTAAAGATTATTATAAATAATTACTTTTGTCAATCTTGACTAAATATTGTTAGTAATATCTCAGTCTTGGGTGGAGAGACCACTCCACCCTCGTGACAGAGATTAGCTTACACTTCAGAGTGTTGCAGATTAGTAAAATTTTTAAATATTAGCACCCTAACGGGAGCAGAGAATTGGAGCGGTCTCCTCATCCCCGCCATAAATGGCGGGGCTAGTCATTTGTTTATTAACTAGTTATCTATGATGACTAGCCCCGTGCTTCAGCGCGGGGAATAGAAATCCCCCAAACTCATTTGGGGCTTCAGCCCCATAATAATTGATTTCTTCCTGATATTGCATCACCCTCTTAAATCCATGAATAACAAATAAAGAAACATTTAAATTAAATTTTGGCAAAGCCATGCCTTCGGCAAAGTATTGGATTGTCTCTCGTCCGGTTTTATGTTTCGTTAATACCTGTAACGAACACTTATAATTACTTTTGTCAATCTTGACTAAATATTTTTACTTAGTGATAATAGTCGAATCTTCATTGGATTTTTCATTAGTATCAAAAACATTGCAAGTGAATCCCGGTGTAAAGATTGAGAATGGATTAACTGATATTTTAATTTCTTTCCCGGGTCCATTCAAATTATAGGTAGCAGCAAATATTCCACCATCATCATCAACAATAATTGAAAAAATGGTATTCTTCCTAAAAAAGCATTATTTACATTAAATGGAATTGTAAGTCGTTAAAAAATCTTGGACAGTTCTATTAAATAATACAAAAGACTAACAGGATACTGAACCATTTTATAATCTTATTTCTGAAACCTTTCCGAGCATTATTTGAATAGTTTTTTATATTCAGAATATCCTTCCTTCTCCAAATCCTCCTTTGGAATAAATCTGAGTGCAGCGGAATTGATACAATATCTCAAACCCGTTGGTTGTGGGCCATCGTTAAACACATGTCCTAAATGAGAGTCTGCATTATTGCTGCGTAATTCAATTCTTTCCTGCCACAATTTTTTATCAACCTTTTCAACAACATTTACCTTTTCTATGGGCTTGGTAAAACTTGGCCAGCCACTTTTTGAATCATATTTATCAGTAGAGCTGAATAATGCTTCTCCTGAAACTATATCTACATAAATTCCATCACGTTTGTTATCCCAGTATTCATTGTCAAATGCCTTTTCAGTACCATCTTCCTGTGTCACATGGTACTGAAGCGGAGTGAGTTTTTTCTTCAAATCTTGCTCCTTATATTTGTATTTACTTCGATCTTGTTTACGTAAGTTACCCCAAATTTCATTGATGAATTGGTCGCGACCTGAACCTGACCTGTATCTTTTATAATTCAGTGGACTTTTTTTATAATAATCCTGATGGTAATTTTCTGCGGGATAAAATTTTTGTGCCGGTCGAATTGGAGTAATTACCGGCTTTTTGAATATTTTAGATTCATCAAGTTTCCTTTTTGACTTTTCTGCCAATTGTTTTTGATTTTCATTAAAATAAAATATAGCTGATGTATATTGATGTCCCCTATCCACAAATGAACCACTGGCATCAGTCGGATAGAACTGTTGCCAGTATATATCTAACAATTCCTCATAGGAGATTATATTAGGATCATATATTATTTGTACTGATTCGATGTGCCCGGTTTTTCCGGAAGATACTTCTTTGTAAGTCGGATTTAATTTTTCACCACCTGTGTAACCGGATATTACTTCCTCGACCCCTTCCAATTGTTCAAAGGGATATTCTATGCACCAGAAACAACCGGCGGCGAATGTGGCCTTTTCTAATATTGGTTCATCATTACTTAAACCTATGCCTGTCAATATTATGATATTTAAAATGATCAATCCTGTTATATATTTCATGTTAACTCCTAAATTATTTTTATATCTTAACTTTTAGAAACCTCAATTGCTTCAAAAACATTCCGGTTTTCTGCTATTAAAACCATGAAAATATCACATTTTACAATTATGTTATATTTAAATAATATTTTTGTGATAATTGTTAGAATTTTGTGAATACCTAATTTATAGAAACTATTCTGGAGGGAAATTTTAGCAAATTATTTTATACGTTTTATTCCAAGTTTTTTCATTTTCGAATCCAACGTTGTAGGTTTTAAATTTAGAAATTTTGCAGCGCCGTTTTCTCCACTAATTTTCCATTTTGTTTTTTCCAATACTTTTAGAATGTGCTTTTTTTCTAATTCTTCCAATGACAGGAGAGAATTATCTGAGATTTTTTCCTCGAATTCTACCTGAGAGCTTTGCTGGATATTCCAATCACCCAAATTAAACTCTGACCCATGACTAATAATAAGTGATCTTTCAATTATATTCTCTAATTCCCGAACATT
>DAOWAQ010000356.1 GCA_030634505.1 Calditrichia bacterium | reverse complement strand
GGGGGTAGTGCACAAATTTTATCATTTGTTCCGGAAGTCGGTTCGGCATGGATGCCAATTTCTGCGGTATTTGTTTATTTGGCAATAAATTGGTGGGCGGCGTGGTATCCCGGTGCGGAACCCGGTGGTGGTGGATATATTGCCCAGAGAATTTTTTCAGCAAAAGACGAAAAGCATGGAATATTATCAACTTTATGGTTTAATATAGCCATGTATGCCATTCGTCCCTGGCCATGGATAATTGCTGCTTTGGTTTCTTTAGTGTTGTATCCTGATTTGGCAGACAAAGAATCAGGTTATGTAAAATTAATAGTTGATTTATTGCCCTCTGGAATTAAAGGTGTTTTATTGGCGTCATTTGCGGCGGCATTTATGTCAACTATAAGCACTCAATTAAACTGGGGCTCTTCTTATTTAGTCAATGATTTTTATAAACGGTTTATCAAAAAGGATGCAACAGACAAACATTATGTTCTGATTTCAAGATTGTCAACCATACTAATTTTATTTCTGGGAGCTTTGGCGACAATGTCTATGGAAACTATTTCAGGGGCATGGAAATTTTTATTAGCAATCGGAGCCGGAACAGGATCGGTATATATTTTGCGCTGGTATTGGTGGAGGATCAATGCCTGGTCTGAAATTTCCGCGATGATAGCATCATTTGTAATTTCTGTGTTTTTACAGTTTGGATTAAATTTATCAACAGATGATCCAAATAATTTTAGTTTGGTAATGATAATAACCGTTCTTGGCTCTTCGGTAATCTGGTTAACAGTTACATTTTTAACACAACCTGAAAGCGATGAAGTTCTGGTAAAATTTTACAATAAAGTAAAACCTTCCGGAAAACTCTGGGCTAAAATTTATAATAAATATCAACTGGAATCATCACAAGATTCACTTCCTGTAGCTTTACGTGATTGGATATATGGTGTTATTCTGGTTTATAGTTTTTTGTTTGGTTTGGGCAAAATGCTTTTCGGAATTTACACTGAGGGCATAATTTTATTAGTAATATCTTTTATCTTTGGTTTTTTACTAATGAAAGATATCAACAAATTGGAATTTAACACGAGAAGCGATTAGATAGAATTTATATTTGTAGCAATATTAATGTCTTTTAGGGTAATACCCCCTTCATCATGCGTATTAAAACGTAAGGTAACTTTTGAATAGACATTGTACAATTCAGGATGATGATTATGTTTTTCTGCAATTTCTCCGACTTTGTTAATAAATTCCAAAGCTTCTTTGAAATCTATAAAAACCCATTCTTTTTCAATTGCATTATCTTTTAATTCCCAACCGGGCAAGTTGGTTAAATGAATATTTATTTCATTTATGTTTAATAAAGCCATAATTAGATCACCTATATTAATATAAATTTGGGTTCATCGAATAGTTTTTTAATGTCCGGGTCAGGAGAAAAAAACTTATCATAGAATCCTCTGATTTCACCAATTGTTTGGTTAGAAAGCAATTGCATCATTTCATCAAGGGCTATGTTTCCAATAATAAAAGGCATGTTTGTAAATAGTAAATATTCACCGTCACACTGACAGGCTATTTGGTACTCAGTTAATTCTGAAATTGGAGTCCCCTTGATAATACAATTTGACGTCCAATCATTAATTGATAATAGATTGTTTTTTAATAGCGTGTCTCTTCTTTGATTTAAGTCTACATTTCCGGAAAAGTATTGTTCAATACTTGCTTTGGAAGTAGAAGAGAGTGTTTCATTAATATTTTGATAACAATCCATGCACATGGCATATTCAAAAATAACATCTGTCGTATTATATTCAAGATTTTGTTTGATTGCTTTTTCTATGACATAAGGATTGTTTGGAAGTAATAAGTATTTATCGCAGGAAATACAATTTGAAAAAGGTTTATCAGTATCCGTAGCATAAAATGCTTTTGGGATTTTAATATATTCTTTTACGATATGTGTTTCTGATGAACTCATGGTTTCGCTGGATTAATGGAGTGATCGACGAATAAATGCAAGCTATCTCCAATATTCGATTTATAATTATTTATGACTTACTTTATTCAGGCTTTTTCTTTGGGTCTTGTCTATTATCAAATACAGAATGTACTACAATTTCATTCTTTTCAATTGTATAAAAAATAGAAAAAGGAAATCTTCTAACGGGACAACTGCGAAAAGATGAATATCGTATCTGGTACATTTTAGGATCATTAACTATGTTTCGTAAAGATACTTCGGCACAATCCAGGAATTCAAACCCAAGCCCCCTCCTTTGTCTTTCATACCATGCAAATGCCAACTCGATATCATCTTTTGACCTATCAGTATACCGTAGTTTCATTTGTATTTATTTTTTATTTCTTCGTGAACTGATTGCAAATCATGTAGATTCTGTGTGCCACTTTTAAATTCCTTATATCTTTTATCGAGTTCGCGTTTTTGCCATTCAGGCATAGGAAGTTCTGAATTACTTTGAGCGATAGAATCCCATACGTCTTCTACTAACAATAATTTTTCCGCAAGATTTAATTTGCTTATTTCTTGCTTTATTTTATCAGAGCTCATTTTGTTTCCTTTTATGTCTCTATAATTCTAAATGTATTTTAAATTTGTCAAAAATATATCACACCGGATTAGGAATATCAATAAACTCCACATCAATTTTAAATTTATTTCTTAAATGATTGCCTAAAGCTTTTACACCAAATTGTTCCGTTGCATAATGACCTGCGGAAACAAAATGTACTTTTTCTTCCTGCGAAAGATATTTAATATGTTCACTCACCTCTCCGGTAATGTAGGCGTCAAGATTTTCGGTAATCGCTTGTGAAAATTCTTTTTGAGCGCCACCGCTAACAATTCCAACATTACTGATATATTTTGGTCCATACGGAAAAACTAATACTTCCCGGTCAACAACATCTTCGACTTTTCTAAAAAATTTTTCTTTTGTGATTTTGGCAAATTTCCCTTTTATACCAATGATCTGCCCTTTGTGATCACCAAAAGGTTTGAGTGTTTTTAAGCCTAACAATTTTGCTAATTGAGCATTATTGCCTATTACCGGGTGAGCGTCAAGTGGCAGATGATAAGCAAAAAGATTAATGTTATTGTTAAGCAGAATTTTGATTCGTTCCCGGTAGCTTCCTTTGTAAACGGGTCTTTCATAATTCCAGATAATTCCGTGATGTACAAGAATAGCATCTGCTTTTTGTTTGAT
>DAOWAQ010000010.1 GCA_030634505.1 Calditrichia bacterium | reverse complement strand
GTTTTAATGGCGTCCCACAATTTAAATATTATTAAACAATATCCGCACCGTAGACTAAATCTTGAAAATGGAGCAATAAAAGAAGTATGAGTCTGTTTTTCCATATTACTGAAGGAATAAAGGGATTGACAAAAGCGAGACTCGCGACACTGCTGTCAATTTCATCAATAATGTTAACAATCATCTTAATGGCTTTGTTTATCATATTTTCCCTTAATCTTAACACCTGGATAAACTCCTTCAGAGAAAAAATTGAAATGGAAGTTTTCCTTAAAATCACAGTTTCTGAAGAACAAATAGATGAATTGACCGAAAAATTAGAACAAATACCGGGAATTTTAAACACACAGTTTATAAACAAAGAAGAGGCTGCCAAAAGATTTAAAGAAGAATTTGGTCAGGATATATTTGATGTACTTGATTTTAATCCCCTGCCTCTTTCTTTTATAATTACCCTGGAAGATCGTGCAAGAAATCTTAATAGTATTCAAAAAATATCAGGAATGATTGAAAATATTACTGAGGTTGATGAGATTGTCTATCAAAAATTTTTGTTGGAAACCATTGATAAATATATCAATTTTATTGCGATCGGTGTGTTGTTTGTGGGACTAATTATTACCGTAATTGCTGTTGTATTGATATATAATACGATTCGTTTAACGATTTACGCCCGAAGAGATGCAATTTACATTATGCGTTTGGTCGGCGCTACCCAGGCTTTTATTCGAACGCCTTTTATCATTGAGGGTGTATTGCAGGGATTAATTGCTTCTTCTCTTGCATCTGTTATTGTATATTACCTGGTTCAATTCGTTATACATTTTATATATCCCTTTCTTGTATTTAACAATCAGATTTTTATTTTTCTAATTTCTTTTGGTTTAATTATTGGCCTGCTTAGTGCAAGTTTAAGCGTAGCAAAATTCCTTAAATCATTTTAATACGAAAAATTCCTTTCTTTTCCCTGTATTATTTCCTTAATCGATGTTTTTTAGCCCTGTAACTATTGTGTTTATCACACATCTAATCCTTGACAACAAATTTAATAAAAACTAAATTTTAAGATTTTGTTGAAGGAAAAATCCAGTGGTTTCAGAAGTTTTAACATCAAGAGAAATAGAAATTTTAGAATCGATTGTTCGGCATTTTGTTTTGTCCGGTGATCCTGTTGGATCAAGAAAATTAGCGAAAAATGATGGTTATAATTATAGTGCTGCAACTATCAGAAATGTTATGGCGGATTTGGAAGAAAAGGGATATTTGGATCATCCGCATACTTCTGCCGGACGCATTCCAACAACCAAGGGATATCGGCATTATGTTGATAAATTAATTGATCTAACAAAACTATCGAAGCCCGAACAGAAATTAATTATTGAAAATCTTTCCAATAAAGATGACGAAGTAAATAATATTCTGGAAAAAACATCTCACTTGCTGGCACAAATCTCGAACCAGCTGGGCGTAATACTGACCCCTAAATTATACAAAGGTGTTTTAGAACAAATAGATATAATTTCTTTGTCAAGTAATAAAGTGCTCATCGTTCTTAGAATTAGAAATGGAATAGCAAAAACCATAGTCTTGGAAGTGCTGCATAAAATTACCACCAACCAGTTGGATAAAGTTGTTTCCTTGTTAAATGAAAGAATCGCGGGGCTGACTTTAGAAGAAATAAAAAATACGTTTCATAAAAGAGTTAAAGATTTGATAGGAGAAAAATCCGGTCTTATTCGGCTATTTATTGATTCTGCTGATAAAATTTTCAATTTTAAGAAATTTTCGGATGTAAAATACACAGGGACAAGAAACATTATAAATAATCCCGAATTCGCAAATGTTAAAAAATTTTCAGCCTTTGTGGAACTTCTAGAAGAAAAGGACATTATTATCCACCTAATGGAGGATAGGGACAATCCTCCGCAATTAAAAATTACAATAGGAAATGAAAACAGAGAAAAATTTGTTCAGGATTGTAGTTTGGTGACTGCGCCTTATAAATACGGTGAAGTTTCAGGTATTCTTGGTGTTATTGGCCCAACAAGGATGTCTTATAACAAAATTATTCCCCTGGTAGACTATACAGCAAAAATCGTATCTAAGATGTTTGAAAAAGAATAAGTATATATACATAAAATTCATACGGAGTTGAAATGACAACTGAAGAAAAAAATGAAAAAATAAACCATTTAGATAAAAAAAACATAAAGAAAAAAACCAAAAAATCCATCGCTGAAGCAAAAAAAACAAAAAATGAAATCGGCCAATTAAAGGGTAAAAATGAAGAACTAAATGATAAGTATACCCGGCTGGTAGCTGAATTTGATAATTATAAAAAAAGAACAGACAAAGAATATATATCGCTGATTCAAAATGCAAATGAAAAATTAATTACTGACTTATTGCCGGTTGTTGATGATTTGGAAAGATCACTGGACCATTTAAAAGAAGAAAATGACTTTGAGGTAATGTTAAATGGTTTTCAGCTTATACACAAAAACCTGTTTTCATTATTAGAAAAACAAGGGTTAAAACCTATGAAATCTATAGGAGAAGAATTTGATCCTGAGAAGCATGACGCATTAATGCAAGTTGAAAATGATGATGTAAAAAGCAACAAGGTTGTCGATGAACATTTAAAGGGTTATCTTTTTAATGACAAGGTAATTCGCCATGCGCAGGTGGTCGTTTCTAAATAGGATTTATCATTACTTTACCGGTAATTTAAACTTTTAAATATTGGGATAATTATATAAATGGCTTCAAAAAAAGATTATTATGAAGTGTTAGGGATTTCACGAAGTGCGGGTCCGGATGAAATAAAAAAAGCTTACAGAAAACTGGCAATACAATATCATCCCGATAAAAACCCGGATGACAAACAAGCAGAAGATAAATTTAAAGAAGTTGCTGAAGCTTATTCCGTATTAAGCGATCCGCAAAAAAAATCCAGGTACGACCAATTTGGACATGCCGGTATGTCGGGTCAACCTGATTTTGGTGGTTTTAGCAATATCGAAGATATTTTTAGTGCCTTTGGTGATATTTTCGGTGGCGGATTTGGAGATATTTTCGGTGGTGGCTCCAGAAGGCGTCGAACAAGACAGCCTAATCGTGGAAGCGATCTCCAAATAAATTTAAAACTCACTTTAGAAGAAATTGCTACCGGCACAAAAAAGAAAATTCGTGTTAAAAAATATATATCTTGCAATGAATGTACCGGTTCGGGAAGCACGCGCGGAAGCAGAACCATTGACTGTATTGCTTGCCATGGAACGGGAGAGATCAGACAGGTAAGTCAATCATTGTTTGGTCAGGTAATTAATGTAACTACCTGTAATCGATGTTATGGTGAAGGAAAAATAATATCCGATCCTTGTAAGACCTGTAATGGCGAGGGTCGCGCCATGGGTCAGAAAACAATAGAAATAGATGTTCCTGCTGGCGTCGCTTCCGGTAATTATATTCCCCTCCGAGGCGAAGGCAATATTGGAAAAAGAAGCGGAGCTTCTGGTGATTTAATTGTATATATCGAAGAAGAACAACATGCAATTTTTGAGCGCTCTGGCAATGATGTAATTATGGTTTTACCAATTAGTTTTCCTGAGGCGGCTCTTGGTGTGTCTCCTGAAATCCCAACATTAACCGGGAAGGTAAAAATAAATATTCAGGCCGGCACCCAGGCGGGAAAAATTTTACGCTTAAGAAACAAAGGTATTCCAAATGTTCACGGAGCCGGGATTGGAGATCAATTAGTACAAATTCAAGTATTCGTTCCGACAAAATTAACCCCTGAAGAAAAAACAAAAATTAAGGAATTGCTAAATTCTTCAAATATTAAGCCTCAAACTGACGGTAAGAAAAATATATTTGAAATGTTTAAAGAAGCTTTAAATATGTAGATATTATAATTCTAATTAAAAATGTTTAATTTTACATCTTCAGAAACGAAAGCTCTTTTGTTTACTGTAACCGTTTTAATGGTTTCCGGTGCATATCAACTTATATCTCCTCGCAAAAGTTTACTGCCCTCTATTGATTATTCTAAATCGGATAGTGTTTTTAGAAGATTAAGTAGTAAAAAGAATCAGGCGGATAGTTTAGAAATTAATAAGCTTAAACAAAAATTTAATAATACTAATACCGATAAAAAAGGAAAAAAATTCTATACAAAACCTCGAAAAAAAGAACAACTGTCTCTTTCTTCAATAAATATAAATACTGCCACCGAAATGGAATTGCAAAAATTACCCGGAATAGGCCCAACGATGTCAAAGCGCATAATTGAATATCGAAATCGTATAGGAAAATTTAATAAAATAAATGATTTAATTAATGTAAAAGGGATTGGGAAAAAAACTTTAGACAAATTGAAACCTTATTTAATAATTAATTAAATAACTAAAAAAACAAAGGTTATCTTTTCTTTTGATATTTCCTTAACTATTATTAACTTAACCTATTCTTTGTCAGAGTTTATTTAATACAATTTATAGAAAAACATATTATCCAACTTTACAATTTTTAATAAATGAAAGAGCGCATAGTAATATTAGCTGATAGAAAACTTGGTCCTGTTACTTCAAAAATGGGAAATTCTGCTATTCGGTTCGCCAGCGAAAAGATAGTTGCTGTAATTGATAGTACAAAAGCGGGGAAAACAGTAAATGATGTTTTGGGCTTTGGTGGCAACATTCCTATTCATGCAAGTCTTGAAGAGACACTAATATATGAACCAAACGCATTGTTGATTGGAATATCCCCCCCGGGAGGAACACTCCCCCCTGAATGGTATTCATGGATCATCGAAGCTCTTCAAAACAAACTTAATATCATCAGTGGCTTGCATGAACATCTTTCCGATATTGCTGAATTCCGAATTTTAGCTGAAAAATACAAAGTAAAAATCAAGGATTTACGAAAATATGATGGGCGCGATATTTTAGCAAAAGGACTGGCGAAAAATTTCAGATCAAAAATTGTTTTAACTGTTGGAACACATGGCAATTCCGGCAAAATGACAAGTACTATTTTAATGGTTAAGGCGCTGCAGGAAATGAGACGTTCCGCCGAATGGTTTGCCACCGGACAAATAGGAATATTTTTACAAAAGCGAGGGGTTCCGCTTGACGCCATTAAAGGGGATTTTATATCTGGGGTTTTAGAACATTCTTTAGCCAAAATTGATGGCAATTATGAATTCCTTTTTGTTGAAGGACAGGGCTCATTGTTTCATTTAGCCTATTCTCCGGTGAGCCTGGGAATTATGCACGGCTGTTTACCCGATGCAATGATTCTTTGCCACCGCCCTGATGTTGGAATAAATGATTATGGTGTTGACACAAACAATTTGCGCAAAGCTATCGAAATAAATAATACCATAGCATCCATTGCAAAACCTTCTAAAATTACCGGAATAGCGTTGAATACCTACAACCTTTCCGAGGATAGAGCACGGCAGCTAATTGAAGATACGACTAAATCCACCGGATTGCCAACAACTGATCCTGTCAGATTTGGCGCCGGCGTTCTGGTAGATTCTTTATTAAATCATTTTAAATCTAAATAAAATCTGTTTTTCGATATATTAATTTTGCACAATCAATAAAGAAGATATTTTGTTCTTTGATTTGAAAAAGAATCTAAATCTTTTTCACACCATTTTTTTATTGCTGTCATAGGCTGTTCTTCGATAATAAGTTTTCTGATTTTATCCGTACCACACAATCGATCGAAATGCTTTTCTCGCCATTCAAATTTTTCTTTTTGCTGATCATAAAAATATTTCACCAGCTCTATGCCTGCTATGTATGGCTTAAAGAGATTTCTATCTTTTATTGCTAGTTGTAGTCCTTGCACTGGCAGATTAACATATTTCGGATTCATTGACATGCCAATAATGGATTTCGGAGTAAATGATATTGGGGCAAGACGAATACCGGGAATATCAAGCAATTTATTAATCAACAAAAAAGTGTTTTCGTTAAACCATGGCGCCCCTATTTTTAAAAACGGTTGATAGGTTCCTCTTCCTTCTGAAATATTTGTGCCTTCAAATAAACATGTTCCCGGATATACCAAAGCTACTTGTAAGTTAGGCATGTTGGGGGAGGGAGGACGCCATTTCAATCCGGTTTCATCATACCACATATTTCTTTCCCAGCCTTGCATTTTTATTACGGTTAAATCAACCTGAATTCCATCTTTTAACCATTTTTCTCCATTTATCATTTGTGCATATTCACCTATAGTTAATCCATGCCGTACCGGCACAGGAAACATTCCAACAAATGTAGAGAATTCTTTTTCGAGTAAATTACCCTCAATATCTTTTCCGTTAATTGGGTTAGGTCTGTCGAGGACAACAAATTGTATATTATTTTCTGCCGAAGCTTCCATTGCCAATGCCATGGTCGAAATATATGTATAATACCTGGTTCCGATATCCTGAATATCAAAGATAAGCAAATCACAATTTTTTAGCATTTGAGGGGAGGGTTTTCGTGTTTTTCCATATAAGCTATATATTGGTATATCTCTATTAACATCCTGTATGTCTTTAATTTTCTTGCCAGCATCCTCATTTCCCTTTATTCCATGTTCCGGGCCAAATAGCGCAACAATTTTCACATTCTTCATTTTTTGAAAAACATCAATGATATGCACATCATTAGCATCATAAGCCGTGTGGTTGGTAACAATGCCAATTTTTTTATTTCTAAACACATCGCTATATTCCGAAAATCGATCCAACCCGGTTAAAACATGATTGGTATTCCAATGATTCGTACAACCCAAAAAGAACAAACAAATAAAACAAAAGATTATTAAGAGATTCATTTTAACGCCCTTGTTTTCCGATGTGTGATTATCGATGCTATCGCTTTAAGCGATGGCATCGTTTTACTCTTACATGCCGCTGAAACATTCAGTGTTTCTTTATCAAGGTTTATACAAGGAAACAATTTCGCCTTTTGTAATTCAGCAATAACATATGGAATTTACCTTTCAGCTCAAGGTAATAAAATGTATTAGCTAGGCGAAGCAAAATACTTCGGGCTCCAGCTTTAATGATAACCCATTCCAAAAAACAATGCCGGGTTTTCCAAATATTTATTGACGCTTTGCAAAGCATCGTAATGTGACTTTCTTCTTTGGCAAGCATTTCGTAAAATTTCTTTACTTTTTCATCTTTTGCTTTTTTAGCTGATTCTTCATAAAAGAAATGTCCATGCGATTCTAATTGTAAAGCCATGTCAATAATTTCCTGATCATCAACCCCTATTTCCTGCAAATCTTCAATCGCTTCTTTAAATTGTTCTTTCATGCGATTTAATATCTTATCAAATTCTGTGATTTCGGCTTCAGCTATGGTAATTTCTTTTTTATTGCCCGTAACGTATTCCCAAATTTCTTTTATTCTTTTTATATGATTCATTTCATCCTGGGCTAATCTTTCCATCATTCTTTTTCCCAGGGAATTAGTAATTTTTTTAGCACCTTCTGAATATAATTTATATCCATCTTCTTCCAATCTTAATGATTTTTTTAAAGCTTCCAACAACTCTTCTTTGGTTTCCATGATTTTTCCTTTAATTATGTTTTGTTTTCATGTTCATTAGTATATTGATTTTGCTGCTTTGCTTGAGTCGCTTTTGATTTTATTTTCCAATTGCATAATTCGTTTTTCATAAATTTCCAATAATTTATGCAATAATCTTACATCTCTCTTTTCCGGCATTGAACGCCCAAGCAATCTCTTAAACCGCGTAATAAAATTATCCATGCTGTCTCTTGGTGTAAATCCAACACTGTGCATGCTTTGTTGTAAATGACTATAAAAATGGTTTATCTCTTCCGTCGTTGCCAAATCAAGTCTGAACTTTGAGTCCTTTACATTTTGCAGCTTAAAAAAAGTATAAGCAAATATCATCACTGCTTGAGATAAATTTAAAGCTGGTTTTGTTGTTGCCGTATAAATGGTTGAATGAATGTGGCATTGGGTTAATTCATTGTTGGTTAATCCTGAACTTTCTCTGCCAAAAACAATTGCCACCGGATATTTTTGAGCGATTCCTTCAATATTATCTGAAATTTCTTCCGGAGTGTAAAATGGAAACCGGAAATATCTTTTTCTTTGTGTTGTACCTATAACCAAATGCATATCTGCAATAGCTTCACTTAATGAGTTTACAATCTTTGCATTTTCTAAAATATCTTCCGATTGATGCGCCATCCACAATGTCTCCGGGTGATTTTTCTCTTTAGGATTGACGAGAATTAAATTCTTAAAACCACAGGTTTTCATCGCCCTGGCGGTGGCCCCAATATTCCCTTGTGATTCGGGCTCTACCAAAACAAAGGTGAGATTTTCACGAATCTTATTGAACGATTTAGAAAATGATACTCTGTATAATCCCTTTTCGTGCAGTTTATCTGTCATTAAAAATTCTGATTACTTTAAAACTTTTAAATATTATTTATTGTTTAAACTTTCTATGGCTCTATAAATATCTAAAATATTTATTCCTTTTTCATCCGCTAATTTTTTGCATTCTTCATATTCCGGACGAATTATTTTTTTCCTGTTTATTTCAATTACCTTAACTTTCATATTTCCGAATTTTGTTTTTATAGTTTTGCTGGCTCTAGGCAGGACAGTTCTATTGATTATATGTTTTCGGATTCCCAGGGTTGTGGTAAATTCAAATAATATTTTCTCGATGGCTGTTTGCAGATTAATGTCCGCAATTACCGAAATCGTAATTCCTGGTCGACCTTTTTTCATAACTATATTTGTGAGAAATACATCTTTGGCTCCGGCCTTTAATATTTTATCCATAACATAGGGATAAATTTCCGGATTTAAGTCATCGATATTAGATTCTATCATCACCAATCTATCTTCATTAATATTTGACTTTTCTTCAGCAATTATTAATCTGAGTAGGTTCGGCCACTGTAGTGTTTGTTTTGAGCCTGAACCGTAGGAAATACTAATTGGTTTATAATTTAATTGATCCGGGGTAATTTCATCTACTAATAATTTCAACAAAGTTGCGCCTGTTGGCGTTGTCATTTCAAAATCTGAAGATTTGTGCAAAACGGGATAATTCTTTAATATTTCAATTGCTGCCGGCGAAGGAACGGGCATTGTGCCATGTTCAGCTTTTGTAAAACCTGTTCCAAGCGGTACAGGAAATCCATATATTTTTTTTATACCTAAATAGTCAAAACCAATTATTGAACCAATTAAATCGACAATAGAATCAACCGCACCTACTTCGTGAAAATGAATCTGGTTTATTTTTTTCTCGTGAATTTTGGATTCGGCATCACCAAGTAATTTAAATGCTTTTAAAGCCTTTTTTTTGATGTTCTCTGTTAACCCCGAATCAGAAATCATTTGTTTTATAGATAAATATTTTCTGTCAGGTTGTTTCTTTTTATCAAAGAAAACATCTACTTTCGTCGCAGATATGTTATGTCGTTGTGTGGTTTTGGTCTTAATTTCAAAATCCGACAGTCCAAGTTTTTTGATCTCTGTTACAATATGTTTTACAGGAACACCAGCATTAATCAAAGCACCCAAGGTCATATCTCCGCTAATTCCTGCAAAACAATCGATAATTGCAATTTTCATGTTTTATTAATTCTCGTTTTGTTGAAAAATAGATCTCCAATTATTAATTATTTTATCTGTTGCACCTGTATTATTTTGTGCCATCGAAAGAGCTTTTTGACCTGCTTTTTCTTTGTACGAATTATCACTAATTAATTTCTCTAATGTCTCATTAGCTTGTATTTCATCTTCAATTATAATTCCACCTTCGCATTTTGCCAGTTGTATTGCCTCGTATGAGTTTTTATGAACGGGACCAAACACGACAGGAATACCATAAATCGCAGGCTCCATTACGTTATGAACACCTTGTTTAAAACTTCCCCCCACATAGGCAGCATTAGCATATTGATATAAATCTGCTAATTGTCCGATAGTATTTACGATTATTACTCTTTCTGAAAAATTGCTTTTAAGTTGTGTAAATTTTACAACTCCCCATTTTGCTAATTTATCTTCAATTGAATTTACGAACTTACCTGTTGGTTCATGGGGCACAACTATCAATCCAACATTTTTATGATTTTCTAATAGATTAATGAATCCGGGTATTAGTTGTTTTTCATCTTCTGGCCAGACACTGCCGGCTAAAAATATCCATTTATTTGCAAGCCAACCAGCTGGTAAAAAATCTTTTTTTAACGCCTGTTGTTTTCGTAACATAACCTGATCATATTTTGTGTCTCCCATAACCTTTACATTACAGCGGGGATAATGTTTAGAAAACCGTTGTGTATCTTCTTCTGAAATTGTATATATCATGAGAAAATCTCTATAAACATGTTTTAGAAAATTTTTTATAAAAGGCCTGGTTCTTGATGATTTTTCGGGCAATGATGCATTTACCAGATATATTGGAATATTCATTTTATTTGCTTGCCAGATTTGCATCGGCCAGACATCATGTTTTGAAATAATAAGTATACTTGGATTTAAAAGTTTATACAGCTTTTTCCAGTGAGAGGAAAAATCAAATGGCATATATAAGAAAAAATCGAGCCCGGGAGTGTCTTTAACATGTTTATATCCCGAAGGAGAGAAAAATGTTAAAACATTCGTAGTTTTATACTTTTCTTTTAAGCTGTATAGTAACGGTTTAATGTGTTCAAATTCTCCCATTGACGCCGCATGAAATAATACATATTGACCGTTTCCACTTTGTTGTTTAAGCCATTTTTCTAATTCCGCAATAGATTTTCGTCTTGGAAATAGCCCTTCTCTTATTTGTTTTGAAAACAATGCAGCAGAGTGTGCTAAAATAAATATTAACGGTAGTATTAAAAAAGTATAAATCTTTTGCCAAATTATTTTAGACATAATAATTTAATTTATTATAAGTTGTTCAAAATTCTCTATAACGATTTCCGGAGAAATTTCAATCATGCATTTAAAATGCTCTTTGGGACAATTATTTCTACCTATATGTGAACAGGGTCTGCAGTTAAGATTTTTATTTTCAACCACTATTGCTTTTGATCTGTATGGAGAAAATCCAAATTCTTTTACGGTAGAACCAAAAATTGCCAGCACTGGTGTATTTACAGCCGTAGCCATGTGCATCAATCCACTATCATTAGAGATAAATGCTTTACTTTTAGACAATACAACTGCTGCCTGTAAAAGCGATATCTTACCCGTAAGATCAATAACTTCAGAAATATTTCCTAGTTCTTTGCCTTCATCCTGATCATTGGTATTTCCTAAAACTATTATTTTAGTATTATGTGTTTTAAAAATATATTTAACTAAATCTTTGTAATATTCAATTGGCCATATTTTTGTATAAAATCCCGCTCCAGGCGCAATAGTATAAAATGATTCATTTGTTGATATACCATGATTGTCTAATATTTGAGTTACCGATTCATTTGTTTTATCATCCCAAAAAATTTCTAATCCCTTTTCATCATCTTCGATACCGGCGGCTTTTCCTACATTTAAATATCTTTCTGGGATGGGAATGGTTTGTGGGTACTTGTTATATTTAAATTTTACATATAAAAACTGTGTTAATTTGTTCTTTTTAATCCTGTGGTTTTCCGCCTTTGAATGTCCAGTTCTTAAATAGATACTTCTAAAATTATTGTGCAAATCAAAGATTAAGTCATAATTGTTTTTAATTAATGAACTCTTTAACTCTATTAATCCCCTAAAGCCTGTTTTTGAATCATACTTTATTAGATGATTTATGTTTCGATTGAATTTAAGTAACTCTGCAAATTCATCTTTAATAATAAAATCAATTTTAGAATGTGGGAAATTAAGACGTGTTTGTCGAATAAATGAAGTAGTTAGAAGTATGTCTCCTATTGAGCTTAATCTGATAATTAATAATTTATGCCTGGCATCATTCATTTACTTTTTTCGGCTTATAACATAATCAACAAACTTTTCCGCAACTTCTTTATATTCATTATCAGGAAATATTTCGAGACTTGCTTTTGCTTTATCCGCATATACTTGGGCGGTTTCAAGTGATTTTGTTATTCCTTCATATTTATCACAAAATTTTAATATATGTTTAATATCATGGTTATTAACTCCTTTTTTTAAGAATTTTAAAATATATTTTTTCTCTTTATCGGGAGCATTTTTGAATGATAATAACAGGGGTAGTGTGATTTTTTTTTCTTTTAAATCTGCACCAACCGGCTTACCAACGATATTTTGATTGCCTTCATAATCTAACAAATCATCTTTAATTTGAAAAGCGATTCCCAGGTTTTCACCATATTGTTTCATTGCATTTACTTTTTCAGCACTAGCATCAACAGAAAGTGCGCCGAGTTCGCAACAAGCACTAATTAGTGCAGCTGTTTTGTCGGATACAATTTTAAAATATTCTTCTTCTGTAATATTTAATCTTCTGCTTTTCTCAATTTGGAGAAGTTCGCCCTTGCTGAGTCTCTTGGATGTATTGGCAAGCACATTCATATATTCAAGTTTTCCTGATTCCGTGGCTCCAATCAATGATTTAGCAAGTAAATAATCTCCCATTAAAACACTTATTTTATTTTTCCACATGGCATTAATTGATGGAAATCCCCTTCGGACACTTGCATCATCTACAACATCATCATGTACTAATGTTGCTGTGTGTAATATTTCCACTACAGAGGCTAGGGCATAAGTTGCTTTCGTAGTTGGGCCAGATAACCTGGCGCTCATTAAAACCAGAAGCGGTCTAAACCCCTTACCTTTATGGCGAACGATATATTTTGCGATTTTGTCAACTATTGCCACATCGGAGGACATAATTGAAGAAAATTCATGATTGTATTTCTTTATATCCTCTTTTAGAATTTTTTTAATTGTATCAATTGGAGTGAACATCAAATTTCCGTTATTTTCTAAACTAATTCTAAGTTATGCGGACAGAAAATGTAGGTATAATGATTAACTTTATCAAGCCTTTAAGTGGATTTAAGTTTCATCTTCTTTCTTTGAAGAAAACAAATAAGAAAGGAAGATGCTTATCTCGTACAATAAAATAATTGGTATCGCAAGCATTATTTGAGTTGAAGGATCCGGAGGAGTTAAAATGGCTCCGAGTATAAATGCAATTACGAGAGCATACCTGCGATATTTGCGCATAAATTTAGGTGTAAGCAGGCCCATTTTAGTTAGAATTATACTTATGATGGGTAACTCAAAAACCACACCAAAAACAACAATGATTCGCAAGAGAAAACCAATATAAAAGTCCAACGCAATATTATTCTCTATATCGGCCGGGGCAAGATCCATAAAAAATTGCAATGCAAAAGGAATTATAATAAAGTAGGCAAATAATCCACCAATTGCAAAACAGATAATTGTAGCTAAAATTATAATTGGTAAAAACTTTTTTTCCTTTTTAATAAGGCCCGGAGCCATAAACTGCCAAAGCTGGTAAATAATGACCGGAAGTCCTAAAATAACCCCTGCCACCAAGGCAATTTCCAGCTTAGTCATAAAAACTGTTTGAACTTTTAATACCTGCATTTTTAACGGTGGTGTGATTTGTGTGCCAGGATAGCGCAGTACTTCTAATAATTGATCAGAGAAACCCCAACAGATAAGCATTAGTACAAACACTGTTATCAAAGATTTAAAAAGGCGCCATCTTAATTCTTCCAGATGGTCAAGAAATGGCATTTCTCTCTCGTTTATTTGTTTCCTTTTCATGTTTCTTTTTTTGATTTAATACAGGTGAGAATAATCTAAAATTCATATAATGGAAAATTTCCACAAAGCTCTTTGATTTCTCCCAAAATTTTATCTGCAATTTCTGGACTGTCAAGATTTTTTAAAACTCTATCAATCATGCCGGCAATTATTTTCATTTCATTTTCTTTCATATTTCTGGAGGTAAGCGCTGCTGTTCCAAGCCTGATACCGCTGGTCACAAAAGGACTTTTTGTATCAAACGGAACCATGTTTTTATTCACCGTAATGCCAGCTGCATGCAGAGAATTTTCAGCTGTTTTGCCTGTCATCTCTTTATTAGTCAAATCAACGAGGAAAACATGATTGTCTGTACCCCCGGAAACTATTGAATAGCTTTTTTGCACAAGTGCATTTGCCAGAGATTTTGCATTGTTTATTACTTGCTGCGCATATGCTTTAAATTCCGGTTTTAGAGCTTCTCCAAAGGAAACTGCTTTTGCAGCAATTACATGCATTAGGGGCCCGCCCTGGATACCTGGCATTACAGTACTATCAACTAATTCTGACATCATTTTTACTCTGCCGGATTTTGGAGCGACAATTCCCATATTGTTTTCTGTATCTTTACCCATTAAAATCAGACCGCCTCTTGGACCACGCAATGTTTTATGTGTAGTTGAAGAAACGATATCACAGTAAGGGATTGGGCTGGGATGTAATCCTGCAGCAATTAGTCCGGCGGGATGTGCAACATCAGCAAATAATATGCTTTTTACTTCGTTGGCAATTTCCCGAAATTTTTCAAACTCATAAAATCTGGAATAAGCACTCGCTCCTATAACAATCATTTTCGGTTTATATTCTTTTGCCAATTTATGGACTTCATCCATATCAATACGGCCCGTTTTCTGACTTACTCCATAAGGTATGGCTTTATACATTTTTCCTGAAAAATTTACAGGAGAACCATGGGTTAAATGGCCTCCATGTGCGAGATTCATGCCCAAGATTGTATCGCCTGGTTTTAAATATGTGAAATATACAGCCATATTTGCCTGGCTGCCGGAATGTGGTTGTACATTAGCATATTCACATTTGAATAACTCTTTAGCTCTGTCTCTTGCAATATCCTCTGCAATATCTACATATTCACATCCTCCATAATATCTTTTTCCGGGATAACCCTCTGCATATTTATTGGTCATTACTGAACCAGCAGCTTCCATTACTGCCAGACTTACAAAATTTTCTGAAGCAATTAATTCCAGCTTATCGTTTTGCCGATTTAATTCTCCTTGTATCGAATTAAATATATCAGGATCTAATTTTTTCAAATTATCGTACATAGTATCCCCGGCTATAATCCCGTCAATTGTGTTATAAGATTTGTTCTTTTTTGATGGCGCCCGCCCTCAAAAGAAGTGTTAATCCAAACATCTAAAATTTTTAATGCTTGTTCGGGCTCAACAACTCTTGATCCAAGACATAAAATGTTGGCATCATTATGTAAACGACTTAATTTTGCTCCCTCCTCAGTGTTGGCAACTGCTGCTCGTATACCTTTAATTTTATTTGCAGTAATTGACATACCTATCCCCGTACCACATATCAATATGCCACAGTCACATTCTTCTGCGGCAATTGCATTACCCACTTTATATGCGAATTCAGGATAATCACTTGAGTCGATTTTGAATGTACCAAAATCTGTAAAAGGAATGTCTTTTAGGTCTAAATATTTTTTTATTTCTTCTTTTAATGGGTAGCCGGCATGATCCGAGCCAAGAGCAATTTTCAATTCAATATCTCTATTTAATCCAACTGGTATAACAAGGTAATTTCAACGTTGTTCTGTTTTGATTCATGAATTTTTCTTCTTTTGTTAACAAGAATGGTCTTAAGCCATTTCTTCTTGACTTTGCCATACTTTTATAAGCAGGATCTTTTAGGGCTTTTGCATATTGGGCATAAGCCATTTCATATACCAAACCATCATCGTATTTTCTTCCCCTGTCTTTTTGACAAAACGTTACGGCACTTTCGAATATTTCACCCATTGTTGTATAAGCTAAACCGAATCCTGGTTTTGCGATTAATGCTTTGTTTATCCAGTATTTTCCTTTTGAAAATTCATTTTTATTGCGATATTCATTTGCGATAGCACACATGATTTCAGCATTCTTGGGTTCAATTTTAATAATTTTTTTGTAGTCATTGACGGCTGAATTAAATCGTTCTAATCCCTCATAACAAAGTGCTCTGGCCTTATAAGATTTAACGTGATTTTTATCCAGTTTTTCTACTATCCTGGACAACGGTTCCAGCGCTGTTAAATACTCACCTTGATCAAGAGCTGTCTTGCCATAATTATATGCATTATCAACATTATCGGGATCTGTATCATAGGCATCTTTATACGCTTTTAATAGTTCTTCTCCATCTCCAAGTAGTTCCCGTGTATATATTGCCAGGGTTTCGATATAATTACTATTTTCAGGGTCCAAGGAAACCAATTTTTTTTGCACTTCTAATGCTTTAATGTCCTCATTTTTAAAATACAAGAAGGCAAGTTTTTCTAAATACTGTTTGTTTACCGGATCGCTATCCACCAATGCTTCATAATGTGGGATGGCGCATTTGAATTTACCAAGGTTTTCCTGAATATAGCCAGCATAATAGTGCAATTTTATCTGATCGGGAAATATGGCCAATCCTCTGTAGCTTGCTATTAGGGTGCTATCTGCTTTTTGTAAATTAAAATAGCTGTCAGCAATTTTTCTGACTGCATTTCTTGCATATTTTGTCGTGTCATTTAAAAATACTTTCCACAAATAAGGAAGGGCAGCATTATAAGACTTATTTTTAAAGTATTCACTACCAAAACTATACATTTGTCGTAATTCCATTGAAGAAAGTTCTAAGCCCTTAAACTGGTCATAATTAGAAGCAAGTGTTTCCGGTACACAAATTAATTCTTCGGTTTGTTCTTCTTCTCCAAAAAGAAGATCATCTTCAATTTGAGCATTACTTAATCCGGTAAATACAAAGAATATAATTACTGTCGCCATAATGACATTAATAGTCTTCAAAACTTTTACCTCCTAATATAATCAAAATTAATTATCTTCTCTTACAAACCATAAACTACCGGCGGTAATCGAAATATTAAATTTAAAAATGTTTTCTGATGCTAAGTTTTTTGACAAATCACCACGCTTACCGTATTGTATTGCCAAATCAATTCTGTCATTTGGACTTAATATAGGTAAGCCCACTCCCAATCCTACTCCATATTCAAAGACGCTTTTGTTATTAGATTGTATGTTAAGCTGGCCAAAATATAATCCACCCCGGTAATATATTCTCTGTAGATATGGAACAAATCTTCTGCCACTTGGCATTTTTTCTAACCCAAGAGATACTCTATAACCATTTTCAAAACTTTTCTGAGTAACACCATCTATTTTATATCCGCTTTTCCAGGATTGATAGTCAATATCTAACCCTGTAATATATTGATTATCAAACAAATATGCCAATCCATACGATATTTTAAGAGGCAGATTTATTTTTCTTGATTCAATTACATATTCATTTGAGTTTACCGAGTTTTGTTCTGTTTTCATAGTAAGTTCTGCGGGAAATTTTAAGCGCAAACCAGAATATATATTATCACTTAATTTAAAAAACGAGTGTAACGCAAAAGAACTACCATAGATTTTATACTTATTAAAAATAATAATATCTAAATATCCTGGAGTATCATAGTCGACTGTAATTTTGTCTTCAATTAGACCAAAATTATAAGAAACGACCCCCGCAATAGAAATATTATCATCATATGCGTAAGACGCTATAAAGCTTCCTTCACTTATATTTCCTGTTGATTTCAATGTTTCAACCACGTTTACGCTTACCCCAACATTTTCTACAGCAATAGCTTGGTCACTTGAGATTGCGGGTAATAGTCCAATTCCAAAAGCCAATTTTTTATCAATTACTGGAATTGCCAGGTGGCCTCCATTAAAATTTCCGGACGATGAAACTGTCGACTGAGAATTTGTTTCCGTTGATAGTTGTTCGTAAGCCATATTCAAATTAATCGTTGTTTGGGTTAAAAATGGCCATTGTGCATAATTGGCATTATTTAGAGATAGCGTATCAAAATAAGCAACCTCAAAGCCACCCCTACCGATTGCAGCCGTCGAACTATTCATATTCACTGTTCCCAATGACCCGGGGGCTAAACCAAAAATGGATGTACCTGCATATATTTGAAAAGATAAAGATATTAATATTAATAATTGTATAAGTGTTTTTTGCATAGTTTTACCAACGTCAGATCCTGGAATTAGGAATTTTAAAGTATTCAATTATCATTTTAGGGCGATTGCTTTCTTTAATATATTCATTAGCACCTTTTATAGCATATTGTGATATTGTATTTCCTTCGCCTACATAATGGAGAAGAAATGATCCATACTCAATCTTTTCGTTTATTATACTCTGTATAAACTCTTGTCCTGTTTCACCTTGAAAGCTAGAGCTTACTTCTAATTGATTTGTACTATTTTCAAACAGGCTAACATTATGATAAAGATTTGTAATAAAAGTGGAATCAACTTCGTAAAAAGGCAAACTATTCAATGGGGAAATAACTGTTCGTAGATAAAAGTTATTCGCCGCAGTAGTATCTATAATTGAATTTGTTGTGTCTTGTTGAAAAATAAAATTTACATTGGAAATTATTATATCTTTTGGAATCGAATCCAGATTAAACTTAACAAATGCTCTGTGCGAATATCCTGAAGTAATAAATAAAAGAGAGTCTGATTGTAAATTACCTGTAAACTCAATTAAGCTTGCATCGATGGAAGCAAAGACAGTATCCCTTATCGTAGAATCGTTGCTTGAATTCTGGTAAACATAAACAAGCTTGGGAAATATACCGGAATTTATTGATGAAAAAATTTTAACATCTTCTGCATTTGTATAATCAAGTAATAAACCATGATTTTTATCGCCCCCTGTAGTATCTTGCCAGATTGATATTATTGTATCCGGAATTGCGATTGTATATAAAAACGAATCTTCAGGAGTAAAATTGATTGTTGTTGTAGTTAGGGGAGAATTTGAAACATCAATATCGTATGACCAATTTTCATCCGTGTTTACATTTTCATCCCAGCTTTTAGTAACAAGTTTAATTTCTGCCGATATCTCCTGATTTGAATTACCAATGTTTGCCGTTGGTTGAATTAAAAAATATACAGAATCGAGATCTATTGAATCATCAGGTAAGGTAGAAAATTTTACCAAAAAGCGGCATTCAAAATCATTAAAATTTCCTAATAATAATTTCGTG
>DAOWAQ010000300.1 GCA_030634505.1 Calditrichia bacterium | reverse complement strand
TTACTATACTCATTTAAAATATCAGCGGCTGTTTGAGTATCATTTTGATTCATTCTCATATCTAATTCAGTATCAACGTTATATGAGAAACCTCTTTTTTCTGAATCAATTTGAAAAGAAGAAACTCCCAGGTCTAACAATAAACCATCAATTTTATCTATTTTAAGATCCAATAATATTTGAGATAAATTCTTAAAATTGTCCTGAACTAACTGAACTTGTTCAAACTTTGATAGTCTTTTTCTCGCATTGAAAATGGCGTCTTTATCCTGATCAATTCCAATATACTTTGCATTTCCTGAAAGTTCATTTAGTATTAATTCTGAATGACCTCCTCCACCTAAAGTGCAATCAACATATGTACCCGATTTATCAGAAATAATATATTCTATCACTTCTGCGGACAGAACCGGTACATGAAAAGAAGAGTTCATATTACTCTTCTCTTTTAAACAAAGCGCTAAAATTTATTTGTTCTGCAAGGTTTTCAATTTTAATATTATTGGATGTTAGATAGGTCTGATAAAGTTCCGGGTTCCATAATTCCCATTTATTCAACGAGCCCTGAAGAAGAATATCCTTTTTGACATCAGCCATTTCGATAATAGGTTCCGGAAGTAATACACGTCCCTGAGAATCCATACTAATGGTATGTGCCGATCCAACAAAAACACGAATAAAGTTTCGCACATTCAAATCAAAGCTATTTAGAGTCATAAGTAGTTCTGTTAATCGTTTCCATTCAATTCCGGGAAACATGAAAACACAGCCTTCAAATCCCTTTGTAAACACCAATTTCCCGTCACTTTCAGCGGGCAAAATCTTACGGATCGCTGCTGGAATGTTTATTCGTTTTTTAGGGTCAAGTGTTATTTTATATTCACCTGAAAATTCGATTGTTGCCATTTAAGGGATATCACTCCACTTTAAGGAAATTTGTTCCACAATTGTAATAGATTTTTCGGCAGAAAGCAAGAAAAAATAAGAGGTTTTACATATTTTTTTTTATTCAGGAGAGTTACTTCAGATAAATAATAGTAAACGTTGAATATACTATTCTAAATGTTATTTGCTAATTGATAATTTTTGAGTTCAAATTAAATCGATTACTTTATTTAGATTTTCATTTTTCTGAGCTGAATAAGTTCGTTTAAACCTGAATTCTCTAATCTTGATTTGAGTTCCTTTTCAGACAGTCGCCATTTTTGCATTTCAGTTGTATTAGATATTTCCTCTAGAACAATGCCCACAACCTTAGTACAATTCATTAAATCATCCGAAGAAACTAATTCAAGTTTGTCACCACTAGAATGATATTTATGTCCAGCAAAAATATTAGACTTCTCAGTAAATGTTAAAGTTGGAATTCCGGAAAGTATAAAATATCCATGATCACTTTCCAACCATGGCTCAGAAATTACATTTTTTTGTACACCCAATGAAGTCAAATTTTCAGTCAAATTTTTAAACCAGGATTTGTCTCTTTCATCTAATAACAAATTTATTCCATTTGGCGACATATTCATTTCCAGATTGATCACATAAAATAAATTATTTATTAGTTCGGGATTATCCTGTATAAATCTTTTTGAACCAACCAATCCAAATTCCTCTGCATTAAAGAATATAAATCGAATGGTTCTTTTAGGCTGAATATTTTGCTGTTTAAATTGCCTGGCTAACTCAAGTAACACAGCCACGTTTGCACCATTATCAACAGCTCCCTGACCAACTTCCCATGCATCAAAATGAGCTGAAATTAAAACGATTTCATTTCTAAGTTCTTTTCCGGGAATTTCGACACTGATATTTTGAGATATGGCGTCAAATACTTTGTTCTGTATTTTTAATTCTGCAAATACAGAATCATTTGAATTTATTAATTCTTTTAATGTTATCCCATCTTCTCTAGTGATGCTTACAGCAGAAATGCTTGAATTTGCATCGAAGGCTGCAGTTCCAACGGATATAACATTTCCATAGAGCTGATTCATTATTATTACACCCCGTGTACCCATTTTCTGAGCAATTCTTACTTTATCTACTCTATGAACAATATTATGGCCAATTGGTGATTTTTTATCTACAAGTACAATTTTATTATTTAAATATTCACCAGAATATTTTTCATAATCTTCAAGTGTACCTGATTCAAGATCGACGATTTGAAATTCCATATTCGTATTCGCCGGGGTTAATCCCAGAGATAATGCAGTAATAGCTTTAATAGTATTATTATCTGAATACCTTATATTTAAATTACATTGTCCCCTTTGCCAACTCACATGTTCAAATTCGTGTAAATCTACATCATTATATCCAAACGATTTTAAATAATTTATTATAAATTTTTCTGCTTTTTTCCATTTTTCTGTACCTGCAATTCTTCCACCTATGTTTAAACACAAATCTTCAAGAAATGAATAACCTTTAAAATCTTTATCAATTTGATCAGTAAATTCTTGCCATTTTTCCGGCAAAGTCTGTATCTGAAACAGGAAGAGGAAAGCCAATATCAAAATTAAAATAGCAATTATATAATATTTCAATTCTATTCTCCACAAATTTGAATATGTAAATACCGTTGTCTTGGACGATTATCGAAATCAATAAATACTATTTGCTGCCATGTACCAAGTACCATTTTATTGTCCTGAATTGGAATTGTTATATCAGGGCCGATCAATGCAGATCGTAAATGTGCATAACCATTACCATCATGCCAGGTTTTATCGTGAAAATAAGATTTATTCATAGGGGCAATTTTTTCAAACATTTCCGGCAAATCTTGCAATAGTCCCGGCTCATATTCAATAGTAGTAATTCCACCGGTTGCTCCCGGCACAAATACAAGTACATAACCGTCTTTAATTTTTGAATCAGTAATATTATCTTGAATTCGAGATGTAATATCTACAATATCATTGAATCCGGTGGTATTTAATTCTATTTTATTTTGAACAATCATAATAAACTCAAAATAGATTTATTTAACAATTATATAATTTAAAAGAATTAATTTTACTATCAAACAATTTATATGATCAAATTGCCCAGATTAATAAGGAAGTTGGTGGTTGAAGAATTTTTTACATTAAAACAATATTATTCTTATGATCATAGCATTGAAGCTAATATAATCCCTAATATCAGCCAAACAGGAATTGAAATAATCAAAGCCCAAATCATACCATTTGCCCAGGTTAAACTGTGGGTGAGTCCGCTTTTTTCTAATGCTCTGTTCAATTTCATTTTCACTTCATCAATATGAAAAGGTTTGGTAAGATAGTCATATGCGCCCTTTTTAATAGCCTCAACTGCTGTTTCTATTGTTGGATGGGCAGTAATCATTAAAAACACTATATTTCTATTTTCAGTTTTCACTCTCTTCAGCAATTCAATACCATCCATTTCGGGCATATACAAATCTGACAAAACTACATCTATTTTTTTGGTTTTTATCAAATCAAGAGCTTCTTTTCCGCCGGCAGCTACGATTGGGTCATATTCTAATTTTGCCAATACGCTTTCTAGCGTTTCTCTTACA
>DAOWAQ010000387.1 GCA_030634505.1 Calditrichia bacterium | reverse complement strand
TGTAACAATTCAAATTGAGCGTGGATAATTGCCGATTGAATCAAAACATCAGAATCGTCAATCCTAATATATTTTTCAAATAAGCTAAGGTAATTCTGCAAAACAGATGGTTCGGGAGGGATAAATAATGCTTGCTCAATTGGTGTTCCAGCCTTTCCAATCCAATTTTGAGTAGTGCGAAACTCACCTGGTTGTTTATCAGCGCCACGGACACTAGTCATCAATTCCTTATGCATTTGCCGGATAAGAAAAAGAGACAAAGGACGATTTTGTAATTCTTGCTCTGCTAATATTAAAGTTGAACGATAATTAATAATTTCTTGTACATCCTGCTTTTTTCTTTCTTCCAGCAAGTCTATCCCTGCTTCATATTTTAAAACTTCATCCAGTGTTGCCTGAGTTCCTTCAATTTTTGAAGACAATACTGCTTCATTTGTGGTTAAGGGTGAAAGTAATATTTCCGGATTTATTATCGCTTGCAATAATCCATCATAACGAGCAAGTTCGGCATTTGCCCTCCCGACTAAACCGATAATATTACCATAATTTAGACTTTTAACAGGTAATTCATTTGGTAAATAAGGTTTCATATCCAACTTCTTTTTTATGTACAGCCCAATATACATAAAAATATTTGTGTACAGCAAATAATATTTTATCGGACATAATAATATTTATGATTAGTGAATTGGACATAAATCAAACCAAAATGTAAGACTGTTTAACATAATTTAGATGGCAAATATTCATCTACACAAAACTGTTTATATGGAAAATTTGCCGTATAACACTTATCAAATTTCTTTATCTTAATTGTTGTATTATAATTACTTATAAAAAATATTATAATATTTAAATGTAAAAATATTGTCGTATAAGCAACAAAATCTAAGAATGGTTAATGGCAACCTTGAGGAAAATATTTAAGAATTACAAAAGAATTAATTTATAATTGCTCTTTTAATCTTTCTGCTTTTTCTTGTTCTGCTTTTACATTCTGTATTGCTCGTTGGTAACGGGAGGAATCGGTCTCCAACATTAATGCTTTTTTTAAATTAACCAGTGCGTTTTCAAAATCATCGCTGTAGGTTTGGGCTAATCCCAAATTATAAAATGTCTTTGCCCTAACCTCTTTTTCCAAACCGGTTTTTTCTGTGGCTTTCTGCAGCAATTTTAATCCATCATCCCATTCGCCTATTTTAAACATAGTAATCGCCTGATCTACTTCGGGCAATTTATCATCTGTTTCAAATTCAGCTTTTACACTTGCCTCATAGGGAGATACCACTTTCATAAATTGTGCACTTATATCATTTAAACATTGGCGGTAAAGCATTTCAGGATCGACTTCCGGAGCAGGTTTATTATCGGCTGTTTTTCGTTGGATCTTTCTGGAGGTCATTGTTTTAACGCCCAATATTTTGGCGGTCTGAATATCAATTAATTTAACATTTACCGATAGATTAAATTCACCGTTACGGTAATTAGTTTGATGAGTCTTACCTTTTTTATCCTTGTGTGCTTTCCCTTTTGAGGTTTTTTCTTCATACTTAGCATTCTGTATTCTGCCAAAAACGAGTACACCTGCTCCAATGATGTTTCCGATTTCCACTGCCGAGGATTCATCAATTAAACCGGTTTGCGCTAATCCTTGTTCTTCCAGGATTTTATTAAGATGCTGGCGGTCCAATACTTCAAAATATCCTGATTTAAATAAGGTTGATGTAAATTCGTCGGACAAATCCCGGGAATGTTTGTCCACCCTGTTTCTTGGATTAACAATATCGCCAACGGCTATTTTTTGATATCCCTTTAAATTTATCTCAGCGGGTCGTTTTACTTTCATGTACATTGATGTAGTGCCGCAACTATTAAAAATAATTGAAACAAATAATAAGAAAATTAGAATTAGGTTTATTTTCCAAAATTTTAACATTTCTCCTCCAGTTATTGGGATTTCTCACAGCCCTTCGACTCCGCTCATGGAACTGCTCAAGTCACCAAATAGAAATGCTGAGAACGGGTGACTGAGCGAAGCCGAAGTCGAGTCGAAGCATAAATAGAAGTTCGTCAGAAAAAAAGATTTATTTAGATTTTACCACTTTTCCTTCAACTTTAATATGTGATACGGCTGGTGTGAACAAATAAACAGCAATAGAACTTAAAGCAATCACGGCATTGTCGGTCGAAGGATCTGATAAATATACCGGCGGGGCTATCATTGCTACCCAAAGTGATATTACTTTCGTAAACAGGAAAAACCCATTTAAAGGTGAACTACTAACCGATACCTGCAAATCTATTATGGCGTCAGCGTTATTTTTTTTAATGACATCATTGAGTATTTTAGAAATGTCTTCTTCACCTTCAATGTTAAGAGGTGATGTAATTCCCCATTTTGTAAATTCTAATATAAAGCCTTCCTGAATTTCATATTCCTCAGGGCTTACAAGATTATAATCACTATCATAATAGTTATCCGTATAAGAAACAGGAAATTCACAATGTGAAGCTGTTAAATTTACACGGGCGCCTACATAACATCCATTTAGAATTAAAGAGCCACAGATCAAAATAACAATTAGAAAACTGATTTTGCTACAATTTTTCATTTTTGATCTTCTTTATTTTTTAGCCTATATACAGTCCCCCGGAAATAAATAGATTCATCAGTATAATATCCTATTTCAGAACTTTCATCTGTAATGATAGATGCCAAAATCGATGATAGAATTGCTCCAAATGACATACCGTGCTCTATGTCGATTACCATTTCACCGTTGGCTATAAATCGGTTTGGATCATCTTGTAAAGCAGCCCTGATGCTAGAATTAATATTTTCTTTGGTGTAGTCTTTTCCACCAAAAGAAATAGTAACATTTCTC
>DAOWAQ010000174.1 GCA_030634505.1 Calditrichia bacterium | reverse complement strand
GTATTTTAGAATGACTGTCTTCCAATGTGAACGGGTCGTATTGGTTGTAATTTTCATGCCAGTATTTTCCACCTCCAATTTGCCAGTCAATTGTGTCCACGTGCGCCTGCCTGTTCCAGCCGTCTAACAGACCATAATGCCAAATGATTACAACATATGCAATTGATAAAACTATAACATTAAGCCAGGTTCGTAAACCTGCTCCTAACAGATTTTTGAGAGCTAATTTTAAAGATAACATTTTCTATTCCTTCACTGCTAGTGACCCATCAATAATCTTCAAATCTAAACTTATAATTTTAGGTATAAGGTATAGGGTATAAGGTTGCTAATGATAAATGGTTACCGATTACCGATAACTGATTACAATTGTCTAATATTCTTCACCTTATTTTCATATACCCTATACCCATTTTTCTTCATCTTTAACTACTGTGCCGTCTTCCAAGGATATTTTTCTTTGAAGATATTTAATCACCTTATCATCATGGGTAGCGAAAATAAATGTAGTGTTTAATTCAGTGTTTAATTTTTCCATGGTTTGTAAAATGTGATGCGAATTTGCTGCATCTAGATTTGCTGTTGGTTCATCAGCTAAAACAATTGTTGGTTTTTTTACCATGGCTCTGGCGATGGCTACACGTTGGCTTTCACCACCTGAAAGCTGTGACGGTTTTGATTTAACTTTATCAGTTAAACCAACCCATTCTAATGCATCATTTACTGCTTTTTTTCTTTTATCTGATGTTATCTTTTGAAGCAGCAAAGGAAATTCCACATTCTCAAATACATTATACACCGGCAATAAATTGTAGGTTTGAAAAATAAATCCCAAGTATTCTTTTCGTAATATTGCGGCTTCTTTATGAGTCAGTTTTTCAATCTTTTTGTCCATTACAGTTGTACTGCCGGATGTTGGAGTATCTAAGGCGCCAATAATATTCAACAGGGTAGTTTTGCCCGATCCGCTGGGTCCCACAAATCCTGTAAATTCACCGGTTTTGATAATCAAATTAATATTATTCAAAGCGCGAAAGGAATCTCCACCAATCGGATAGTCTTTAACTAAATTATTGATTTCAATTAATTGTGAATTTTTCATTGTATTTCCTGTATTATTTATCAGTGATTATATATTATCATTATTTGTGCACCATATCCCCTTGTTTGCACACTCAAATTATTGGATTGATTTTCGGGATAATAAAACAAACTTAAATTTAATACGAATTCATCATACGTTCGTTGCCAATCCATGAATTGATAATAGTTATTATCATTGTGAGTAAAAAATCCAATGGCCCTAATATTGTCAAGAATGCCTAAGGGATATGATAGCATAAAAGAAGAAGCATAAAAATCATTATCAATTGGCAGAAATGCATTTGATGTTGTAAATGCCCAATGTTCAGTTAACAGATATAGCCCGTTTCCTGTATCAAAAGTATAATCCGCTCCGATCGTAAACATTTTCGTCCAGTTAAAAGGCAATTTGTCTGTTGAATTATAAGTAAAAGCTGTTTCTATCCAAAAGCCAATCAACGAATCCCACTTGCCATCAAAACCAAATTTGTATTCATCGTAATTAAAGCTATCGGCTTCTGCTAGTCGGTAATGAAAAGATTGACCAAATTCACCTAAAGGCATTGGATATTGAATCCTGCCACCAAATTCCGGAGTTTTACTTGCGGTACGAAAAAATTCATATCTTTTTATTTCTTCATTTCCATATAATCCCCACAACCAAATATTAGTATTATTAAGATAATTATACTTATATCGAAGTGCATAAACACCGTTGGTTAGTCGCAATGGGTCGCGTACATCAACCTGGTCGAACCACATCAATGATCGCAGAAGTAACGCAGGTCCAAAACTGATTCTTTGTAGTCCGATTTGCGTCTCAGATTGGGTTGTCGCATATCTTAAGTTAAACCTGTAGAAATCAATATTCTGATTTAATTCTTCAAAATTAGTATTTATAAATGCCTTGAATGATAATTCTGAATCAAGAAAAGAATCATTACCAAAATCAAATAATGCATCGATTTGAGGCAGATATAAAATGCCTGTTCCAGAATCCCAGTAATCCTGATTGTTCATTGTATTTATCCATCCGGAAAGCTGTCCGCGAAAATCGAACTCAGTTGCAAAAGCTTTTATAGCAAAGAGTAAACAAAGAATACAATTAATTAGAATCGATTTGTGTATCATATGTTATTATTCATGGTTTGGTCTGGGAAAAATTCCATAGAATAAAAAATTATTAATTTCCAATACAAAATCTTTATAACTATCATAGCTATTGACTAACTCATTGTCCTTTACTAATTCCATTAATTTATTGGTGGCTGCAATAAAGAATTCAGGTTTCATTCCAGTTCGAACTTCACCCTTTGCTTGTGCATTTTTTATAAATGTTATAAAAGTACTAATACTTCTTTTATACATCTGATTAAAAAATTCCTTTAAATCGGTATTGGAAAAAAAGTATTCCAAGGCAAATTCATGGCTTAATTTTTTTGCTGACTCTTCCTTCAATTTTAATATTAGTTCAATTTTTTCCTGAAATGTAATATCCAATTTTTCAATTTCTTCTAATTTTTTCATACCATATTCAAACATTAATGACCATAAATATTTTACAAGTTCATTCTTGTTTTTGAAGTATTTATAAAATGTCATTTTACTGACTTTTGCTGTGGAGCAGATTTCTTCAATGGAAATTCTTTTAATTCCGAAACGTAGAAATAAATCTTCAGCAGTTTCTAATATCTGTTTCTTTTTTAAAGGAAGTTCTTTTATCAATTCTTGAATCATAAATTACCATATTCTTTATATTGTACGTATTTAGTCATTTAAAGCAAAAAACGTAAATATATTACAAAAAAGTATACGTTTTGTCAAATCGAAAGTTACAAAAAATATATATTATACTATTTAAATTTGTCTTTGATTTAAAATCTTGTGAAGTTTTAGTAATGATAAGCAATAAATCTCCCTTTGAAAATCGAATCATTAAAAAATATATCTTTGGTGATTATATTATTAAACTTGAACAGATATCCAATGTTGATGAGTTGGTTGATGAAATTTCAGATGATGAATTTAACTTTGATGAAAGATTGCCATATTGGGCTGAAGTATGGCCTTCTGCACAGGCTTTGACTGGTTTTGTTTTAAAAAATAAAAATCTTTTTAATAATAAAAATGTACTCGAACTTGGGTGTGGAATTGGGCTGGTTGGAATTGCAGCAACACTTGCCGGAGCTAATGTATTATTTTCTGATTATGAAAAAGAAGCGCTTGAGTTTACGAAACGGAATTATTTTCTTAATTTTAAAAAGCATGCAAATACAGAACTATTGGATTGGCGCAAACCTAATCTTAATAAATCTTTTGAAATAATTCTTGCAGCTGATATATTATATGAAAAAAGATTTTTGAATCCGGTTTATAAAACAATTCAAAGATTGAATTCAGCAAATGGTGAAGCGTATATTGCAGAACCTGACAGAACAATAGCAAAACCATTTTTTGAAATGATGAAAAATGGATTTGAGTTGAAAGATAAAAAGACGATTAATATAAAATTAGAAAAAGACAAACCAGTAACGTTATATATATTTGGAAAATGCTGAAATTTACAGGTACAGAAATGGATATAGTTTACGTATGGTCCGAGCGTGGTGAAGGAAGTCCCTTCCCACAGGAAATCAATTTGTTAAATCGAATGAAAAAATATCCAAAAGGTAGTTCGTTTACTGCCATGAAAAAAGAAGTTGAAATAATTCATCATTGGGCGGAACAAGAAACAGCTGGACATTATGGTACAGAAAAATATTTGCTGGAAAAAGAAGCTATATTGCTGGAGAAGATAGAAGAGTATTTAAATGATTAAATGCAATTTGGGGAAATGGAGTACTGGAGTAATGAAATAAAAAAATAATTATGTTATTTTTACATTTTTTTTACCAATACTCCTTTACTCCAACATTCCATTGAAATTATATAATTGAAAAGATTGATAAAAAAATTCTAAAAGAGAAATCTATGATAAGACCAAAAATATTGATCATCGACGACGATGATGCCCACCGCGAAAGCATGGTGATGATGCTGGAAGACGAAGGTTATGAAATTGAATCTGCCGAAAGTGGTGAAGGTGCAATAGAATTAATTGACAAAAGATTTTATGATCTTGTGGTTACTGATTATAAAATGCATGGCATAGATGGTATGGAGTTATTGAAATTAATTAATGACCGCAATCCATTATTGAAAGTAATTATGGTAACCGGATTTGGTACTTTTGAACATGCTGTTAAAGCTGTTCATTTGGGAGCGATCGATTATATTCCAAAACCAGTTGATCCGCAAAAATTAAAATTAGTCATAAAACAGGCTTTGGAATTGGCAACCGATGAAACTGAAAAAATACAGCAAATTCCAAAACGTTTTATCCATTTTGGCGAAATTGTAGGTAAGAGTAAATCTATCCGAAATGTAGTTTCTAAAATAAATGAAATCTCTGATATTGATGTCCCGGTCTTGATTTATGGCGAAAGTGGTACGGGAAAAGAACTAGTTGCACGAGCAATACATAAAGCCTCCGGTAGAAAAAATAGTCCAATGATTGCCGTAAATACTGGTGCAATCGCCAAAGAATTAATTTTATCAGAATTATTTGGACATGAAAAGGGTGCATTCACCGGAGCAATCGAACAAAAAAAAGGCAAATTTGAAGAAGCAGATACGGGCACTTTGTTCTTAGATGAAATTAGCACAATGAGTTCACAGGTACAAATTGCTTTACTTAGAGTTTTGGAAAGCCATACTATAGATCGTGTTGGTGGAAAGAAAGCCATATCTGTTAATGTTCGGATTGTCGCGGCTACAAATGAAGATCTGCAAAAATGTATTGAGAATAAAACTTTTCGCCAAGATTTATT
>DAOWAQ010000159.1 GCA_030634505.1 Calditrichia bacterium | reverse complement strand
GTATTTGGAACTTCCATCAAATCCCTGCATTTTGCCTCAGGTTTTTTGGGCGCAGTTACATTGATATTTACCTGCCTTATTGCAAAAGAATTAGGCGGTAAAAAATATGCCATAATGTTAACAGGTGTATTGTCTCTCTTCTCCGGATTTATAATTCACGGTGCTATTTTTACTTATGATAGTCTGGATTTTCTGATTCAGGTAATTTCAATTTATCTATTGGTTCGATTGTTTAAAGAGGACAATCCCAGATTGTGGATATTATTGGGTTTTGTACTCGGATTGGGATTGCTTAATAAAATATCCATATTGTTTTTTGGATTGGCAATTTTTGTGACTCTGTGGTTGGTGCCGCAAAGAGCAATTTATAAAAAACAATGGATTTGGCTCTCGGGATTTATAGCCCTTTTATATTCCCTACCCTATATTTATTGGCAATCTCAACATGATTGGTATTTCGTTGATTTCGCTTCTTCCTATTCCGGAGGCATTGCATATGTGCCTTCATTTTTAGAATATGTTTGGGGTCAAATATTACCCAACAATATTTTTACTTTACCCGTTTGGACTCTTGGATTGGTCTTATTGTTATTTTCGAAACTATGGAAAAAATATCGATTTTTTGGATTCATGTATGTATTTCTCTTTTTGTTATTTTTTATAATGGGTGTCAAATTTTATTTTTTGATTCCTATGTATGCAATATTGTTTGCCGTAGGTTCAATTAAAATTGAACAATGGATAGTTGAGAAAAAATTAAAAAAAACAAAACTGTTGATTCCAATTGCTTATGTAATTTTAAGTCTTCCGTTATTACCATTGGTTATTCCTATTTTACCTGTTGAACAATTAGTAAAATATGTCGGAATTATGGGTATTGATGCCGGTGTACGAACTGAAAATCTTGAAATCACCAATTTGCCACAGCATATTGCCGATAGATTTGGTTGGCCGGAATTAGCTTCTCAGGTTAATGATATTTATAATGAAATATCTAATAAAACTAATGAAGATATTGGAATAATAACAAGTAACTGGGGTCAGGCTGCTGCGATACATTACTATCGTAATCAATACAATTTACCGGAGCCGGTAAGTTTTCATGGTTGGTATTATTATCAGTCTCTTCTGTCCAATGATTTTAAACAACAATATATTACTGTAGGATTGCCGAGAGCAGATCTGCAGCAAATGTTTAAAAAAGTAGAAGAAAGAGGGATATTTACACACCCTTATTGTATACCTCATGAAAATAACAAACCCATCTATTATTGTACTCAACCGAGAGTAAATTTAAAAGATTTCTGGGTAATACAACGAAATATAAATCCACATTTTGAGAAATTGTTAAATGAAAAAGGGGTTGAGGCAGCGATTGATTATTATTATCAGTCTGTAGAAAAAGATACTACAACAATATTGTTCACCGAACGCCAGATTAATGCTTTAGGTTATGAATATTTACAGGGTAGTCAGATTGATGACGCCATTGCTTTATTTAAACTGAATGTAGAAATTTTTCCACAATCCTGGAATGTGTATGACAGTTTGGGTGAAGGTTATATGAGAAATGGTCAATATGAACTTGCCATTGAATTTTACAATAAATCAATAGAAATTAATCCTAAAAATACAAATGGTATACAAATGTTAAAAACAATAGAGCAAATAAGAAATGATAAGTAAAATTCTATTTAATAAATATTTACCATTTCCACATATTTCATTCTCTATATTTTTGAGCTGTATCATCATTTCAATTCCCATACTTTTTAATGATGTGCTTTATGCGTTCTTAGCTGCCAATGTTGGGTTGGCATTTCCCTGGCAATATTTGACTTCTGTTTTTGCACACGGCCCTGAGCCACCTCTATTAATTCATCTGTTCATTAATTTATTAATCATAATTTTTTGTGTTGCTATTACTGAAAAACTGTTAGGCGCCTGGCGAGTATTTTTATTATTAGTTGTAACAGCTTTTGTGTTAACGTTCATTAGGTTTGAAACCTATAATTTTTATAATGGAATTTCTTCTTTCATATTTGCCTTTGCACCTTTCACCGTAATGATTTTGTTTAAAATTTTCAGAAAGCAGGTTTGGGGTGATAATTATTATATTTTGACACTGTTTGTTTTACTTGCTGTATTTATTTTATATCCGATATACTTTTCAATTATTGATTCATTCCTTAGTGAGAGAAATGCGCTTCATTTAATTTCAATAATAATTGGTGTTATTTTTTTTGTTCTGTGGAAAAAGAGATTGTTTAGTGTTTTAACCCGGGCAAATGAAGATACTTTCCAAAAAGGAAAACTAACAATTTGGGACAGAATTGGCAAAACGCTGGGGTATTTAATTACTGCAATTAATTTGATAGTGCTTTTGGTAGTATTAATATTTTTTGATTAAAATTATTTTTTAATAGAAATATACCCCTTCATTTGCTTTCTGTATATGTAAAATCCGGTTACCAAATTTCTCCATCAAAATTAACTGTATAATATTGCTGACTTTTATTTTTATTTACGAGAATTGCAACCCGTGGTCCAAAGATATTATAAACTTAGATTAAATAAAAAAAGGAAGAATATTCTTCCTTTTTTTTAATAATACTTCTTTTAACTCTAGTTTAGTTTAGATAGAACAGGCATTTTATTAAGTATTGCATAAATCTGTTTCCGAATTTTCGGATTCTTTTCCTTGTATAAATCATCCTTGAGGTTTTTTAACAAAAAGTAATGTTCCAATTTGTACAGGGAGACCAATGCCATTTGTCTTATTTTGTCATTTTTATGACTTCGATACATTCTGTAGATATCATAAGCAACATGATTGGCATTCACAAATTTAGGATTCATAATGATTTTTTGCAGGGCAAATACTTTTCGGTTCTCATCATTCGATTTTATAAATTCAACCAATTCTTCACTACTTCCATTCCAAATCAGAACATCACTTTGTGCAAAGGTAAATTCGGTTAATAAAACCAAGGCGATTAAAGAAATTAAAATTTGACGCATAATAAACCTCCTTTATTTTCAAGGTTATGCTTTTCAACTCCTTATTTAAGAGTCTATTAATAAGACGATTTATTATTCTATTTTGGTTAAAAAAATATTTTTTTCATAAATTCGCTCTCAGGTAAAATGATAGCTTTAAATAAATAAAATAAAAAAGCCGTCTCAAATTTGGACGGCTTTTTTTGATATTATACCCTGTAATCAATTCTTTAATATCGTTTCAACTTCCTTTTTATCCATATCCATAACATAATCAATTCCACTTATATTTGAGGCTTCCTGAGTTAACGCAGTAAGATCATTTCTGGTCATATATTTCAATGCAAATTTACGACTGCCGCACATCAATTGGCGTAAACCTTGACCTAGTCGTTCATAGTATGTATATAATCCCAATGCTCCCGATGGAATTTTTTCAAATTCATCATTACCTAATTCTTCACGTAAATCTGCCGCTGTAACAAAGATTTCATCAATACTATTACCAAATCTTTCCACATAAACTGGAATCTGATTTATCTTAATCGCATTACCGATTGTCTTTCCTACCATTGCTGCAGCAATCGGGCTGCGAGCCATGCCAATTAATTTTACAAAAGGAGCTCCTATTGACAATCCTTTGAAAATTTGATCTTCAAAAGTAAATCCACCTGCTAATGCAAGAGCCGGCACATACTCACCCGCATCCGATAGTTGTTTTGCATATTGATAAAGCAGAGAATGAAGTTCGACCGGTGGCATGCCCCATTCATTCATCATTCGCCATGGGCTCATACCGGTACCGCCGCCTGCCCCGTCTACGGTTAAAAGATCAATCTTATATTTTGAAGAATATTTTATAGCTCGCGCTAAATCAGCGGGTCTGTAAGCGCCCGTTTTTAGGAATACATGTTTTGCTCCGGCTTTTCTTAATTCTTCAACACGTTTTGCAAATGCTTCTTCTTCAACCATGCCAACCCTTGAATGACGTTCAAATTCTTTAAAAGCGCCATTCTCAAATGCTTTGATAACATTCGGGTCTGTGGGATTTGGTAAAACTACATAACCACGTTCATATAACATTTGAGCTTTCTTCAAATTTTTAATTTTTACTTCACCGCCTATATTTTTTGCGCCCTGCCCCCATTTAAGCTCTACAACAGAAACGCCTAATTTTTCAATTCCATATTCCTGAACACCAAGTCTTGTATCTTCCACATTCGCTTGAAGAATGATTGCACCATATCCATCTCTTTGATGATCCTGGTATAATTTCACCCGTCTTTTTAAATCAACGGTATCTATAACACGACCATTTTTTATTATTGATTCAGGATCCATTCCAGCCACATTTTCTCCAATGGTCAATCCTGTACCTGCAAGAGCAGAACCTATTGCTAAACCTTCCCAGTTGTTTTTGGCAATGTCAGTTGACCCAATTCCCGGAATAATCCAGGGATATTTAAATTTGACTCCATTATTATGTCCGAACTTAACCTCAAGGTTCACAGCCGGAAAAATCGCTTTATCACTATCTGCTTCAATACCATGTGCACCTACAGCCGTTCCCATAATATTAAAATGTGAATAATCAATCGGATAAGTTTTTTCAGATGCAGTTGTTATCACACCAAAAGGCTGTGGATAAATTACCTCATGTCCACGATAAGCAGATTTGCCTATTTCACACATACCTATACAGCCATCAACACACGTCACACACATCCCGGAACATGGTGTAACAGAATCTTCTGTTCTGTTTTTTGTTAAAGTCGCTGCTGATGAATTTACTCTGGATAGAGTTACTGACATTTTATTCCTCCAATTCTATTTTCAATCTTTTTCAATTTCACATGCTACACACGGGTCCATATAACACATCATATCCTTAAACTGATCTTTCTCAACACAAGGCGGGCTTAAATTGGCACATCCACCACAAATTGCTTTGTCCGGATCATTAAAGGTACATCGTAATTGACATGCAGGGCACACGTAAATACATGCACCACATAACCTGCACTCTTCTGATTTTACATCAAATGGTGTGCCTATACTTCTGGATTCTCCCCTGCCTCTAAAACCGATGGCTTTGCCCATCATCTGTTCTTCACAAATTCGAACACATAAACCACATAAAATACAATCTTCATGTTCTTGCTTAAACCTTTGTTGTGATACTTGATGTGCCGATGCTATGTCTTGAATAATTTTCGATTGTGGGCATGATGCAAGTAATAATTCGATTATCATTTTTCGTGCTTTTACAACCCGTTGTGAAGCTGTTCGAACATTCAAATTTTCTTCAACTTTATATGTACATGATGT
>DAOWAQ010000223.1 GCA_030634505.1 Calditrichia bacterium | reverse complement strand
GTTCACTGGGAAGAACAGAATCAAAGATTCTATTGTCCATGCCATCAAGGAATTTAATGAACCTTGAAGGTTACTAATAACTCCGATCCTTTGTGTCCCTACGGGATACTCTGGACGTTAGGGGTGGTTGGGCAACTAGTCACCCTCCCGATAGATAATAGAAATATTGTCTTGATTTGGTAAGGAGTAAGATTCAGTTAATAGGTTTAATGTAATAATTAAATCTCTTTAATATAATCTATATTACTCCTGCTATTTCAGCAGGAGTTTTTTTAATATAGCTCTCTCCTACCATTTTAATATTTCTAATTAAATTTTTTATTGGAAAATGTAATATTACAATTAATATCATGTAAGGTGTATTTTGAATAAACCGACAGATTCTGAAACACACAAACAAAACTTATATTCATCCAATGATATTACTATAAGCTTATATCTTGGGATTTTATGGGGACTAATAGAAGTTTACCTGAGCCCCTACTTAAAAGGATTTCGGCTACCATTAACTGGAGTGATTCTGACAGCAATTGCAATTACATTTATATTTACAGGAAAGTATTTTGCGCGTTCCCCGGGAACAATTTTATTCATGGGATTGATCGCAGCTTTAATCAAATTCTTTTCTCAACCAGCAATTATTTGTTATCCCTCCATTGCAATAATGATTGAAGCCTTAATCGCTGAATTAGTAATACTGATTTTTCGAATACGATTCATTTCCTTTATAACTGCCGGAATATTGTTATTATTATATGTTTCATTTCATTCCATATTTACTAAAGGATTTTCAATTTCACAGTGGAAAGATATTGGTGATGCGCCGTTATTTAACCGAATACCACATATTTTGGAGATTGATATAAGTCTGCAACCCTGGATAATATTTTCATTTTTTTCAGTGCATGTACTTACCGGAGTGATTGCTGCTTTGCTTTCTTGGAATTTTTCAAAAGTAATATCAAAACGTTCGAAAACAAATTAAGTTTATATCAGAGGAGAATATAATGCATTCTTATTATTTTAGGTTTTTTTCTTTTGTCATTTTTCTTTTGTCTTTTATTTCAGTCTTCGCACAAGAGTCCTTAAAAATTGAAAACCCTGATTCCCTTCCTTTGTTCCGCATGAGCGAGATTGTCGTAACAGGAGAAAGAATACCTGTAATTGAATCAGCAACAATTCATGAAATTAGCACAAAACAAATTTCAAACCTGGACATAAAAAGCGTAAATGATGCTTTAGCTTACTCACCCGGAATTTACTTCTCACGAACTACTAAGAATGAGAACACTTTCAAACTTCGAGGATTTGAGCAACGCCAGGTATCTGTATTTTTAGATGGTATCCCCATCACTGTTCCTTACGATGGAGTTATTGATATTTCTCAAATATCCGGAGACAATTTAGAACAAATCAGAGTTTCGAGAGGTATTTCCTCCATATTATATGGCGCCAACACATTAGGTGGCACAGTAAATATTATAACAGCTAGCCCGGTTCAAAACAATCAATTAAATTTACGATTGGAAGGTTCTAACCATAACAGGTTTTTTAGCAGCATTAATTTCAGAGGTAGTTTTAACAAATTCAGGATGAGCCTTTCTGCTTCATACGATAAATCAGATGATTACAAATTATCCGAATCTTTCACTGATTTACCAAATCAATCAGGATCAAAGCGTAGCAATAGTGATTTTGAGAAAAAAAGTGTTTCGTTAAAATTGCAATATAATCTTAATACAAAAAACAACCTTGGACTTCAGTTTAGTGCTATAGATAACAAATATAATATTCCTCCAAATGCATCAGTTGAACGACCTCGTTATTGGCAATTTCCCGACTGGAAAAAAAATATATTTAGTTTAAATACTGAAAGTTTTATTGGTGAAAATTTGATTCTACGTTCTGTTTGGTTCTATGATAATTATTATAATCAGCTAAACTCTTATGACGACAATACTTATTCAACCCAAACAAGACGCTATGCGTTTAATTCAAAATATGATGATTATTCATTGGGCAGTATCTTGTATCCTCAATTTAATTTATTTTCTTTTGGAAGCACTAATAGTGTACTCTCATTCAAAAAGGATGTTCATCGTGAAAAATCTACAGGTGATAATAGTTTTAGTGAATATGCAATTGCTACATGGACAATAGGAATGGAACAAGATGTTTTAGTTTCGAAAAATATTAATTCCAGTGCTGGATGGAGTGTAAATTATTTACAACCCACAAAGGCGGCCGAAATCGAATTAAGAGAACCCATAACACTCGTCAATGGACAACTGGCTGTTCAGTACAGTTTATTTCCTTCGGTTAACCTAAATTTTGCTGCCGGAAATAAAAGCCGCTTTCCTACCCTAAAAGAATTATATTCAGAAAGACTTAGCAGAAACATAGCCAATCCCGAATTAAAACCTGAATATTCATTTAACACAGAATTAGGAATTCAGTATACTGCTGAAAATATGAATTTGCAGATATCACTTTTTTCAAATCAGTTAACCGGTTTAATTGCTAATCAACAATTGGGAAACAATGTTCAACAATTGCAAAATACAGGGAAAGCTTTTCTTCGGGGATTTGAAATTAACGGTGAAAATCAAATCTTTAACTCATCGATGTTTTTAAATTACACCTATCTGATATCCAAAAATGAGTCTAAAAACAGAACATCAAAATATCTTGAGTACCGTCCGGTTCATCGTTTAAATTTAATTTGGCAAAAAGAAATCTTTACCAATTTTTTTGCTCACTTAGAAACCAGTTACACAGCTGATCAAAAATATCAAAACCCGGATACTATTGTATGGGAAGATTTGAATGATTTTTTTACTTTAAATCTTAAGATTAATTATAACTTATATGAGTATGCTAATATCTACCTGCGAATAAATAATGCATTTGATAAAAATTATTTTAGTCAATACTGTATCCCCATGCCCGGTCGCGAATTTGTTACGGGAGTAAAATTGCAAATTTGATAAAATTTCCTTTCTCGAAAAATCAGGGTGGATCATTAATTAACTATTCACCCTTTTTTTTATTTTAAATGATCTTAGAAATATTGAATTAGTTTATGCTGTTCTTTACCTTTACAAATTCAATTAAATATTTTGCTTTACCATGAAAATTCAAATTCTTTCAATTATGCTTCTTTTTTCTTGTGGTCAAAATCAGGATACTTCCGGAAGCATCCAAATTCCGGCTTCTAAAATTATTAGTACAGTCAAATTATCAAAACAATTGAGCGAAATATCCGGCTTAACAATGAATCATGATAATGAACTGTTTGCTCATAATGATGAAAAAAGTATTGTTTATCAATTAAATTATCAAAATGGAGACATCTTAAAAAAATTTACAGTTGGTAAAAAACCAATTAAAGAAGATTTTGAAGGTATTACTTTCGCCAATAATTTGTTTTATTTAGTTACCAGCAACGGTTATATTTACGAATTCCCGGAAGGTGATAATGGTGAAGAAGTAAAATACGAAAAATATAAAACCTTTTTAGTTGCAGATAATAATGTAGAAGGACTTTGTTATGACCCTGACAACAACTCATTATTATTAGCTTGCAAAGGTAATCCGGGAAAGAAGTACAAAGGTAACAGAGCTGTGTATGAATTTTCCTTGAAAGACAAAAAATTAAAAAAGAAACCAAGATTTTTATTACCTGTTGAAGAAATTATGGAAAATTATAAATCTGATTTTTTTTCTAAACTCGGTGAATTTTTTCTTATCAAAGATGATACTTTTGCACCATCGGGAATTGAATATAATACCAAAACCGGTAATTTTTTTGTGCTTTCATTTAAGGGCAGATTAATTATCGAAATAAATAATAGAGGAAAAATCGTTAATCAGTATTTACTTGACCCTAAAAAACATCGTCAACCGGAAGGAATAACTTTCACTAATAATAATTATATGATTATCAGCGACGAAGCCGCTGACAAAAAAGCGACCTTAACACTTTACAATTTACAATAGATATTGTTTAATGGAATAAAATAAATGTTGCATATTTTGACCACTGTCTCGTCCTTAGCAAGGAGGGGATTCTGGAGAGGTTTCTTTTTATAGCTTTCGTGAAATGAAGAATATAAATAGAAATAAAAAAATGGATTTTCTTAGCACAGTAAAAACTAAACGCATGTCATTTCGAGCAATAGCGAGAAATCTCAATACAGATTTCTCACCCCGATTAATCGGGATTCGTAATGACAG
>DAOWAQ010000289.1 GCA_030634505.1 Calditrichia bacterium | reverse complement strand
TTTCCGGATTAAAAAGATTACTGTCCAATTCACAGGATGTCAGAATTAATAGAAAAAATATTAGATATAAAATTTTGTTTTTCATTTTAGAACCTCTTCTCAAGTGTTAACATTAAAGAGACAGCGCCGTATCCGCCGATGGTAATATATTCAACCGCCAGCTGGTCTCCCTGAATGTTGGCTCCATGCCATTTTAATTCGGTAAGCAGTCGTAATTTCTTACCAAGGTCCCAACGGTATCCGACAAATGGAGAAAATATTACATTTTCTGCTTCTTCATCGTAATCCGGATTGGTTAACGGAATTATAAAATCTAACCCGGTATAGATGAGTCCACTGCCCCACTCCCAAGAGGCTGAATTTGAGATAAGAGGATAAATACGGAAACGACTTTCTACATCACTTTTAAAACTTGACAGCATTAGAAAACGCTGTTGAATTCCCCATGTTGGTATCATTCCTTCATTCAAAACCGGGAACCATGTTGCTCCAAAATCAAAACCGGCGATTTGATAAAACAGTGACGTAATATGAAGTGTACCGTCAAGATTGATATTTTCAGTCATCCCATAATTCGCTCCGGCAACCAGGTATGGAGTAGGGATTTTTGTTTCTGCTACAGGAATGAATGGTCCGCCTAAACTTATGGAAGCCTCAACATTCCCTTTCCCAACAGGAGTTAAGTTGGTATGAGCAGCACAACCAATTATTAAAGTTAGAAATAATATCGCCAGAAGATCATAAATGAAATTGAAAATAAATTTGTTTAATTCACAAATAATATTTTTCATAATAATCTCGATTTATTTTACATCTTACGGTTTTAGCATTGTTTTTGGATGTAATCTAAAATCTCATCAACAGCTTTTAAATGAGATGATTTTTCTTCTGCACTGAATATTGATTTGTATTTTAATGCCTGCTTTTTATATTTAGAATCGGAAATCAGTTTGTTTATATTCATATATAACTCATCTGATGTAATTCTATTTATGTTTTTTACAATACCTATTCCCATTTCCATTACCCTATCAGCAATTAATTTCTGTTCAAATGTATGAGGGAGCAAAATCATAGGTACGCCAAAACATATAGCTTCATTTACGCTATTCATCCCTGCATGAGTAATGAATAAATCTACATGCTCAAGAAGTTTTTGCTGTGGTACTGATTTTTTAACCAGAAAATTATCCGGTATATCACTTAATTGATTCTTTTCGATGTCGAATCCAGTTGATATCACGACATAATATTCCGTATTCGAAAACGCTTCTATACATTTATTAAAAAATTCAGTATTAGCGTTTAGCAATGTACCCAGAGATATATATACAACTTTTTTATTCGTTATTTTATCAAATGGAAAATTATTATGTTCATTTTTGAAGAATAATGATGGACCTACAAATCTATACGATTTTGACTTTTGAAAAATATTCGGTTCCATGTGCTGTGAGGTGTATACGATGTTTAATCTTTCTTTATTAATTAAAATATCTCCCAGGGATAAATCAATATCATATTTTTTCTTAAGTAATTTCTGGGGATTATTCTTCTTCAATTGATTTTTTAACTTGTACAGACCTACGTTAAGTAGAAGTGCAGCTGTATCAGCATTAAATGAAATAGAAGATTTTGTCACCGGAAAAGAATGCATCAGATTTACAGCCGGGATTTTTAAAATTGACGCCATGTGTTTACCCCAGGTACAAAGAGAGTCGTGAATTATATAATCAGGGTTTTCTTTACGGATGATATCAAGATTGTGATCCAGTTTATCAACTGTCATTTCCAGGCTTAATTTTAGAGCCTTATATAAATCAAAATTTTCTATCTTAAATTCATTAATTATTCCCTCGTATGGACGAAACTCAGCGCCGGTTTGCTCTATTTTATTTCTGAATTCTTCTGTGCAGTAATAGATGATTTTTTCTCCACGATCCACCAATTCTGTTGCTGTGGCAAGAAGAGAATTGATACATCCATGAGTCGGAAAGTTTAAAAAAATTGCTTTATTCATTTATTTCCCTAACTAACATTTAAATGTAAATTCTGCATAACGGCCTGCTTGAACGGTACGCATGAGACGGCAGCGTATTGCGCGTCCTTCCCCAAGTGTTATTGTTGGTTTTTAATACCTCTATTCTCCATTTATATTGTTTCAGATCTATTGTTGAGAATGACTGCAATCGTAGGAAAAAGAATCCACAATACTAAATAATAAACACTCAAAAACCAGAATACATATATAAAACTAAAGCCATATTTTAAATAAATACCGCAATATAAATAATCATAAAATGCCAGGGGTAAAGTAAAATAAAAAGAGTACCATAAGGCAATATTCATCCTTCTGGACTTTTTAATCGTCTTTAGGACAAACCAAATGAAAATCGAAAAAGGTATTAATAACGATATATCGAACCAAATCATAATTTCGGTTGAATATTGAAGATAGTAATCAGGTAATCCTAAAATTAAAAAGAAAAACCAAATAATTGTTGCGATAATTAAAATTCGAATATGATGCTTACTTCTCATAAAAAGACTTATCCAATCCTTTTACTAATATTGTATCACAATCAGCTGCTCCTAATCGGTATTTCAAGATCTCTTGATATTCTTTAGAATTATACCAGTCTAAAAAATCATTTTTGCTTTTAAAACTGACTAAAACAGTTCGATTGTAATTCCATTCACCTTCCAATATTTCCGGATTATTATCGACTGCCAAATATTCACCGTTATATTGTTTGAAAACTTCTCCCGCTCCTTCAATATATTTTTGATACTCTTTCTTATCGTTAATTCTAATTTGAGCAATGAAATAATAATTCATGATTTTCCTATTGTCTTCACTTTTTGCAATATTTTCTTTTTTCATTACAAGGATACTTCCCATATTAAAAATACTAAATACAATCAATAAAATACTTTTTAGAAATCTTTTTCATTTAATATTCACTGCACCAACTCCATTATAGTATTACAATTTATGCTGCTAACGAGCATAACTTACGCCGGGGGGAAAAGCATCAAATCTATAAGTCCGAGCGTAAAGTATGAGAGCATCAGGTTGATGTTGTGGCTTGCTTGTGTTTTGTGTATTTGGGCTAACGCATTAGACTAAATGTTTTTATAATATCCAAAATATCATCACTTTTGTATGTCAACTCCCAATCTCCTGTTCTTTGAACTCCTGGTTGCAATGATTTATCGTTGACTATCTCCTCATTCTTATATTTCACCACTAATGTATATGGTTCCTCAAGTTTATAAGGTTTGAATTTACTTAAATTAAGCAAAGCATCTTTGACACCTGCACGTATTTTTTCTCTCGAGACCTCCGGATGAAAATTTAGTGCTGCATTTCCAAGACCTTCCTTGACCGCAAAGGTTGTGACTTCTCCAAATAAATTCTTTGCCTGATCGCAAAGAGCTTTCTCACCTGCAACAAACACAACAGGAACGTCGTAATGACCAGCAATCAGAGCATTTACTCCCGCTTCAGGCATAGATACATTATTTATTGCAACATCAATAATATTTTTACTGCTCATAGTATGTTCCAAAATAGCATCAGGAGTTCCTGCTTTTGCATGATATCCAACGAACACCACTGCATCAAATGTTTCATTTATCCCTTCCATCATACTCATAAATCCAC